>JAICEJ010000020.1 GCA_025924215.1 Candidatus Binatia bacterium | reverse complement strand
TCAAGACGCAACCGACGATGCTAGCCTGGTGGAGCGTTTGGGAAAACCGGTGTATGTGATCGACGGAGAACGAACTAATATCAAGATCACGTTGCCGGAAGATTTGCTTTTCGCCGAGGCGCTAGTTGCGAGCGGCAGGTCGACTAAATAGCTTTTGCCAGCGTTTCGTTCATACTTCCTGTGCGATAGCCTTGTAAATCGAGGCTCACATAGTTGAAACCGATCTCTTTGAATTTTTTTACCACGGCTTGTCGCGTTGTCTCATCAAAGAATCGACCGATCTCGTGCGCAGACAACTCGATGCGCGCTAGGTCTCCATGATAGCGCACCCGGAACTCGCGAAAGCGGAGTTCCTTCAAGTAGGTCTCGCAGGCGCCGATTTTTCGTAGCCGCTCAAGATTTATTTCGGTCCCGTATGGAAAACGAGATGAAAGGCAAGGGCTCGAGGGTTTGTCCCAGGTCGGCAGATCAAGTGCTCGGCTATAGCGCCTGATATCCTCTTTAGTCATCTCCGCTTCTACCAATGGATGACGGATGCCCCACTCTTTGGCCGCTTTCAAACCGGGTCGATGGTCCTTCAGATCGTCGAGATTGGTGCCGTCGACAATTACCGGAATGTCTAGTTTTTCTGCTTGATCGCGACAGAGTCGGTAAAGCTCGTCCTTGCAGAAGAAGCACCGGTTGGAAGGATTCTGGGCGAATGAAGGATTGGCCAATTCATTGGAGTCGATAACGATGTGGCGACAGTTGAGCGTTTTGGCAAACTCCTTCGCAGCTTCGAATTCACCCGGCGGCACTGTGGGCGATACGGCGGTCAAGGCGACGGCGCGCTCCCCTAGGACAGAATAGGCGATCTTCAGCAAAAACGTCGAGTCGACTCCGGCAGAAAACGCTACGATTGCGCCGTTCGTTTTGCGCAGTAGAGTTTCTAGATAATTTAATTTTGCGTCCACCGCTTCTCCCCGAACAAATCTGTGCTCAGATAGTGTTCCCCTTTATCTGCGAAGACGGTAACAACAATCTGTCCTTTTCCCAATGTTTTGGCGACGCGGAGCGCGGCGCAACAAGCCGCGCCTGAAGAAATGCCCACCAGAAGACCTTCTTCAGACGCCAAACGGCGTGTAAAATTGATCGCGTCCGTATCACTGACCGGAATAATTTCGTCGATAACTTGACGATTCAGAACCGCCGGTAAGAAACCGGCGCCGATTCCCTGAATTTTGTGATAACCCGGCTCCCCGCCAGAAATCACCGGCGAGGACGCCGGCTCGACGGCGCAAACTGTCACACCCTTAAAACGGTCCTTCAGTACTTCACCGACTCCGGTGATCGTTCCCCCTGTGCCGACCCCGGCGACAAAAGCATCAATCCGTTTGAATTGTTTTAGCAGTTCCATCGCCGTCGTCCGGCGATGACTTTCGGGATTGGCCGGGTTGTTGAATTGCTGGGGCATGAAGTAGTCACTGTTTTCTTGCACGAGTTCTTCGGCCTTGTGAATAGCCCCGCCCATTCCTTTGGTATCTGGAGTAAGAATTAACCGCGCTCCATAAGCTGCCAACAAGCTGCGACGTTCTTCGCTCATGGTATCCGGCATGGTCAAAACCAAACGATAGCCCTTCACGGCTGCAACCAATGCTAGACCGATACCCGTGTTACCGCTAGTCGGCTCGACGATCGTTGACCCCGGTTTCAGCTTACCTTCACGTTCCGCGGTTTCTATCATGTTAGAACAAATGCGATCCTTCACCGACCCGCCCGGATTGAACGACTCCAGCTTTGCCCAAACCTCGGCGTCATCTTTGCCGGGTAAGTTTTTCAATTTGAGGACGGGTGTGGAGCCGATCAGATCCAAGATGGACCCCGCGCCGTTTAACGTTGCCAATGGTGTGCTCTACTTCCTAAGCGGGAACGAAATTCGAAAAGATTTTGCCGGTATGCTATATACTTGCCAAATTAAAGTCAATTAAATGCAGAGGGAGCGCATTCTTGAAGTGATCAATCGACGAGCGCTAGTTCTGTTTCCCGGGGCGTTAGGAGACTTCGTTTGCTTCTTACCGACTCTGCAATTTCTTGCTGAACGAATGTCGATCGATTTGCTAACGCGGACCGAACTTTCTGAACTCGTCCCGGCGCGCGTAAAGGTCGGATCGCTGGAGCGATTTGAAATTCGCCAGCTATTTGTCTCGGGAGGAGGCAGTGATGACAAGGTACGGCGCTTTTTCGAAACCTACCGCTGTACTTATTCTTGGATGGGCAGTGGAGATTTGACCTATAAGCAGGAACTTCATACGGCTACTCAGGGGCGGCTCCGAATATTTCAATTCGATGCGAGGGAATCGCAGATGCATCAGGCGGATTATTACCTCTCGTGCCTTCAACCCGATTTGGTTCCGAGTACGCCTCACATTCACCTGATGCCGGATGCCAACCATTGGGCAGAAGTTTGTTGGGCCGAAAATTCCCTCAAATCAAAGCCCGTGCTCGCCATCGCTCCGGGAAGCGGCGCGCGCGAAAAAAACTGGCCGTTGATCTCATTTGAGGCGATCGCTCGCTGGTGGCGAGAGCGGGTTGGCGGCAGTGTAATCACGATTCTTGGACCGGTGGAAGACGAGCGCGGAGGCTATGAATCTTTGTGTCATCGGGGGCTAGCGATACGCGGCATCACCTTGGGGCGTCTGGCGGCAACGATTGCGCGCTGTAGTCTGTACGTCGGCAATGATAGTGGTATTTCTCACATCGCTGCAGCTCTTGGAGTTCCCACAGCGGCTGTTTTTGGTCCTTCTAGTGTTAATAAGTGGGCACCACGAGGAAAGACTGTCTTGGTACTCAGACATCAGGTGCCGTGCTCTCCATGCACTATTTCGGCGATGAAAAGCTGCCGCCATCGTGATTGTTTAGCGGCCTTGACACCGGCAGAAGTCATTCGACAACTTGAGCGCTGGCCACCGCTCGTTACCTTGACAAGCCGGGGGGCAGGGATTAGAGTTCCTCCTGAGATTTCGCCTGAATTAATGGGAGGATAGAGCACTTGGATGATCGCTTCAGGCGATTATTTAACGCCCTTTGAATGATCAAATACAGGTCACTTAACATGGGAGCGCCTGGGAACTCGTTGCGTGCGGTACAAAGTTCCCAGGCTTTTTTTCTCTTTCGAAGAGGGTAGCCATGGCCGGAGAGGAAGAAAAGAAAGAAGGCAAAGGGTTCACTGTACAAGATCGACGGCGGTTCTCTGAAACAGGGGACAACCGGGAGGACGCTGGGTCGTCTACAGATGCTCTCGATAGCGACGAAACGAAGGTCGCCGAGGATTCACAGTCGCCCGGCAAAGCCGACGAGCAACAAGGGCCATTGCCGGAGATCAATTTCTCAACCTTTGTCATCAGCCTTAGCACACAAGCGCTGATGCATCTCGGCGAGATTGCCAATCCGCTGACCGGGAAGGTAGAACCGGACCGGCTAGTGGCGAAGCAGATGATCGATATCATCGGCATGTTACGCGAAAAAACCAGGGGTAATCTAAATTCCGGGGAAGATCGATTGATAGAAGACATTCTCTTTGACCTTCGAATGAAATACGTCGAGGCGGTAAAGAAGAAGTAGGAGCAGTTGATGGATATCAAGAGGGTCTGGAGCGGGAGCTTCACATTCAAGGGCGTTGCGGTTGTTGCAATTGCTTCGCTACTGCTCGGCCTCGCCATCAGCGGCAGCTTCGATTGGCTTGCGCCAAGCCGAGCCGTCAATATGGGCGAAGGCGCAAGCTCCGACATTAGAATCGCCAATCAGTTGCCTGATTTCGTCGCCCTTTCGAAAAAATTGCGACCCGTGGTCGTTAACATATCCTCAACTCAGGTGAGCGAATCGCGCGGTCAACAGGCTCCGCAGGAGTTCGGCAGCCCCTTCGGCGAGGAAGATCCGTTCAACGACTTCTGGCGACGATTTTTTGGCGGTCCAATGCCCCGCGGCCCGCAGCGCCAGCGAAGCCTAGGATCCGGATTTATCATCGATGGCGATGGTTCTATTCTTACAAATAATCACGTTGTCGAAAACGCTCAGAAGATCGTCGTTAAATTGGCCGACGAACAAGAGTACGAAGCCAAAGTAATCGGCCGTGATCCGAAGACGGACATTGCGGTAATCAAGATCGAGGCGAAAACAAAACTTACCCCAGCCAACTTCGGCGACTCCGACGGTCTTGAGGTCGGAGAGTGGGTGATGGCAATTGGCAATCCTTTTGGCCTGGATAGCACGGTAACATCCGGTATCGTCAGTGCCAAAGGCCGGCATATCGGTCAGGGACCCTACGACAACTTCATTCAGACCGATGCCTCCATCAATCCAGGAAATTCCGGCGGGCCGCTGATCAATTTGCGCGGCGAGGTGATCGGGATCAACACCGCTATCTTTAGCCGCACTGGCGGAAATATCGGTATTGGATTCGCGATACCTGTGAATTTGGTGAAGGAACTTCTGCCGCAGCTTCGCGGCAAAGGAAAGGTGACTCGTGGATACCTGGGTGTGTTGATTCAAAAAGTCACGCCGGAATTGGCGGAAAGCCTGGGGATGGAGAAGAGCCAAGGAGCACTCGTGGCAAACGTCTCCAAAGATGGACCCGCGGACAAGTCCGGAGTCAAGGTAGGCGACGTTATCGTTGAATTCGACGGCAAAGAGATCAAAGACTCAGGCGAGCTACCGATCATCGTGGCACGCACACCAGTCGACAAAAAGGTCAGGATGAAGGTTCTGCGCGATAAGAAAGAGCTTACGTTGAACGTAGCCGTCGGCGAGCTCAAGGACGAAGAGATCGTGGCCTCCGCTCCGGAAAAAGGGGAAATGGGCCTAACTGTTCAAAGACTGACGCCGCAGATCGCCGAAAGCCTAGGTTTGGAGAAAGCTGAGGGCATCGTTGTCTCAGCAGTGGAACCGGGTAGCGCCGCCGATGAAGCTGGGATTCGGCGCGGCGATGTCATCGTTGAGATCGATCGCAAGCCGATTCGCAACCTGGAGGAGTACAAAAAGTCTATTGCGACCGTGCGTAAGGGCAAAGGAGTGCTGTTTCTAGTGCGACGCGGCGAGAGCACGCTGTTTCTTGCATTAAGACCGCAGGGCTGAGTCTTCAAAAGATTCTACAAAACTAAAGAGGGTCGGATGGGAATGCCATCCGGCCCTCTTTTTGTTGATTTTTGCTCAGATCTGAGTGAATATTAACTGTCTTCGGAGTCCATCGTTTGAAGAAATCCAATCTTCGCTTCTTTAGCATTTCTCTAATCGTTCTTCTTCTCATCACATCGAGCGGCATCGTCGTTGGCAGCTGGTATCTCAGGACTCTGGAAGATACCGTTACTGCAAAGTTCGATGGTCAAAAATGGCGTTTTCCTTCGAAAATCTATTCTGACTCATACCTGCTCTATGCCGGCATGAGCCTTCGCACGGAAGATATCCTCGAAAAATTGCGCCGCCTCGGCTATCACGAAACGAAAGCTGCGCCAGACGGCAAGGGCGAGTATCGTTTTCAACGATCGTCCGGACTTTTGGACATTTATCTGCATGATTTTAATTATCCAACGGAGACATTCAAAGGCGTTCCGATTCGAATTTCTCTGCAAGGAAACACAGTTGGCAAACTGCAAAATGTTGACAGCGGGGAGGAACTGTTTTCGCTTGAGCTCGAACCCGAGTTGGTGACCGGGCTCTATGAAACGGTTTGGCAGGAGCGTCGGTTGGTTAAGTTGACCGAAGTCCCGCCGCTACTGGTTCGGGCCATTCTGGCCATCGAAGATGAACGTTTTTACCGGCACTTCGGAGTGGATCCAGTCGCTCTGATGCGCGCAAGCTGGGTCAATTTTCGCAGCGGCTCAGTAGTCCAAGGCGGCAGCACTTTGACGCAGCAACTGGTGAAGAATTTCTTTCTCGGCAGCGAACGGACTATATCGCGCAAACTGAAAGAGGCTTTTATGGCGCTCATCGTTGAGCGCAACTACTCCAAGAACGAAATCCTCGAGAACTACCTCAATGAGATTTATCTAGGGCAGAAGGGTTCCCAGGGAATTTACGGCATCTGGGAAGCTTCCCAGTTTTATTTCTCCAAGCCCCTGACCGAGTTGAGCACTGGTGAAATGGCGCTGCTCGCTGGACTAATCCGTGGACCCAATAACTACTCTCCTTATCGCAGCGTGGAAGCGGCGACTAAGCGACGCAACGTGGTTTTGGCGAAGTTGGTCGACGACAAAATCATTTCACCCCAGCAGTATGATGCCTCGGTGCGCGAAACATTGCCGCACCGGCAGCTGATCAAAGTCACCAATGATGCTCCGTATTACGTGGATTTTTTACGACGCGAGTTAGCCGAAAATTATTCCAATGATGTACTGACCACAGAGGGATTGCGCATCTTTACCAGCCTCGATTTGCATCTGCAAAAGCTCGCCGAACGATCGCTGTCGGAAGGCCTGAAACGGTTGGAGGCAAAATATCCCGCGTTGCGCCGCCGAGGCGAAGAAGACAGCCTCGAAGGAGCGGTGGTGGTGATCCGACCGCAAACCGGAGAGATCAAGGCAATGGCCGGTGGTCGCAACTATCAGAAGTCTCAGTTCAATCGCGTCTTTCAGGCCAAGCGCCAGCCGGGCTCGATCTTCAAGCCATTCGTCTACCTGGCAGCTTTGATGTATGGAGCTGACAACGGTAGAAAGTTTACTGCGATGACCAAGGTGGATGACTCGCCATTCACCTGGGAATATGATCGGCAGGAGTGGAAACCCGGTAATTACAACGACGAGTTCTTCGGTACCGTTACGCTCCGGCGCGGCCTCGAAAAGTCTCTCAACTCGGCAACCGCCCGGATCGCGCGCGAGGTGGGTATCCGGCGCGTTCGCGATCTGGCGCAGCGTCTAGGTATTCAGAGCTCGTTGCCGGCAGTGCCGTCACTATCATTGGGTGCAGCGGAAGTGACGCCGCTCGAAGTGGCGGTGGCTTTCTCGACTCTAGCCAACAATGGCGTTCGTACGCGGCCATTGACCGTCAAGCAGGTTCTTGACCCTGAGGCGCGCGTGCTGGAGAAACGCGACGTCCGGGTTGAAAAAGTCGTCTCGGCGCAGATGGCGTTTTTGATAAATCATCTTCTCAAAGGCGTCCTCGATCGAGGTACGGCAGACAGCGCACGGCGCGCTGGATTTACGCGGCCCGCCGCCGGCAAGACCGGAACGACCAACGATTATAAAGATGCATGGTTCGTTGGTTACACTCCGGATCTATTAACCGTGGTTTGGGTGGGATTCGACAACCAGAGTAAACTCGGTCTCTCCGGTTCTCAGGCTGCGCTGCCAATCTGGACCGATTTCATGATGCGTGCGACAGCCGGAACCCCTGTGACGGATTTTGTGCCCCCTCCAGGGATCAAGTTTATCGACGTCGATCCGATCAGCGGGCAACTGGCTACGCCAAGCTGTACCTCTGTGATCCGTGAAGCTTTTGCCGAGGGAGACGAACCGACGCTCACCTGTGCTTTGCATCCGGGAGAGCAGGTGCAAGCTCCTAGGTTTGAATGATGCTCGGCCCAAATAAATCGAATCCGTCCGAAAGATTGCAACCGGGCTTAGCAAGCGCGATTGCTGTTGGGCTGTTCATCTTGGCTGTCCAAAGCTGTGCGCCCCAACGGCCTTATCGTAAACCTGTCCCGGGTGTTGTCGCTAAGCCTCAGCCGACTCCAGCGCCAATGCCGAGTCCGCCGACCTCTTTGCCGGACGCCGAGCCCAGTCGGTCCATACCCCCCGACCCGAAAATTCGCGAGCAAGATCTCAAGACAAATGAAAAGGTGCGGCCTTCTATAACGACTTCAAAGGAGACACCGCCGTCGGTTGCGCCCCCTGAAATTCTTGCGCCGGCAAAACCGCCTGTGGCCGACGACAGCTCACTTTTAGCCAAGATCATCCCCGGAACACCACCTCAGCGAGCCGCATCTCTGCGCTTGTCCGAAGAAGCACGAAAGCTGATAGACAGCGGCGAGTACGCCAAGGCACTCAGTCGCTTGGAGCGCGCCATCGCGCTTGATTCTACCAACGCCTATGGCCACTTTTTATTGGCAAAAACTCAATTTGGTCTCAGGCGCTACAAAGACTCGCTTAACTTTCTTGAAGTTGCGGAGTCCCGTCTCGGCGGCGAGCCATTTTGGTTATCGGAGGTATACGCGCTCGAAGGCGAAAACTATCGCGCCCTCGGCATGGCTGAGCGCGCTGAAGAGAGTTATGCCAAGGCTCTGGCGATCAATCCCGACAATCGCACCGCAGCGGAAGCTTTATCCGCCAAACAGTCGCAGACCCAGCCCGCTCAGCGCTGACTGTTATATTCCATGCTAGTTCTTGGTATTGAGACTTCCTGCGATGACACGGCGGCCGCGGTGCTGCTCGATGGCAGAACGATCCTAGCTAACGTGGTTTCGTCACAGGACCAAATACATGGCGCCTATGGCGGGGTCGTGCCAGAGCTTGCCTCGCGCCAACACCTCCGCAATATCTTGCCGATAGTTGATAGCGCGCTCGGCAAAGCCGGCGTTAGCGTCAGAGATCTGAGCGGTATCGCGGTGACCCGTGGCCCCGGACTTGTCGGCTCACTTCTCGTCGGTTTGTCGGTGGCCAAAGGCATGGCGTTTCGCTGGGGCATGCCTTATGTCGGAGTGAATCATCTTGAAGCACACCTGCTAGCGATTCACCTGGAGCATGAAGTGTCGTTCCCTTACGTGGCTCTGCTTGCTTCCGGCGGGCACACGCTACTTTACTGTGTACAGGACGTCGGCGAGTACCTCTATTTAGGCGGTACCCGTGATGACGCTGCCGGCGAGGCTTACGACAAGGTCGCAAAAATGATGGGACTGGGCTATCCGGGAGGGCGGGTGATCGACCATCTGGCCAAGACCGGCAACCGTGAAGCGATCAGGTTTCCACGCGCACGATTGAAAAAGAGTCCATACGATTTCAGCTTTAGCGGCATCAAAACGTCTGTGTTGCAATATCTGAAATCGCAAGATCAGCATGCTTGGAAGGCACGTGTGCCAGACATCGCGGCGAGCTTTCAGGAAGCAGTGGTCGATATGTTGATCAATCCGACGGTTAACGCGGCCATTGCCCACAACGTCAACCGCATCGTGCTGTCAGGCGGCGTGGCGGCGAATAGCCGGTTACGCGAAAAGATCAACGAGAGCGCGGCGACTGAGAATTTGCAAGTTTACTTTCCTTCTGCGAAATTTTGCACCGACAATGCTGCGATGATCGCGCTCACCGGACATCACTGGATTAATCGAGGCCGCCGGGACGACTTCGCTGTTAATGCCGACGCCGATTTAACCTTATAGCTCGGTTGACTTTCCAGGCTCCAACGGCGACGGGGTGATTGATAAGATCATGCCAACCCTGTACGAGGAAGTGCGCGCGGCGTTGCGCGAGTCCGAGTTCAGACCGAGAAAACGGCTGGGCCAAAACTTTTTGGTCCATGAGCATGTGCTCGAGGCTATCCTGGACCTTCTGGCTCTCGAAATGGATGATCTAGTGCTGGAGATCGGGCCGGGGCTTGGCGCCCTAACTCGTCGTCTGGTTGACCGGGCGGCCGGAGTGTGGGCGGTTGAGGTTGATTCGATTCTAACCCGGAGATTGCAAGAAAGCGATCTAATTGCAAATCAGAAATTCCACCTGATCTCTGGGGACATCCTCAAAGTGCCGCTGGCAGAAATACTGCCCAAGCAAAAAATCAAGCTGATTGGCAATCTTCCATACAGCATTTCCACGCCGGTGCTTTTCAGAGTCTTTGAATTGCGGGATCACTTTACTTCGATTGTTTTGATGGTGCAGAAAGAAGTCGCTGATCGAATCGCCAGCGCGCCCGGGACCAAAACCTACGGGACATTATCTGTGTGGTGTCAGATTCACGGGCAGGTGACGAAAAAGTTGCAGGTATCGCCGGAAGCGTTTTTTCCCCAGCCTAAGGTGCGGTCCACTGTGCTTAAAATGGAACTTTACCCGCGACCGCGCGTGTCCCCGGAGGAGATGACGGTACTGCGCGGGTTGCTGCGCGCGGCGTTCGGCCAACGGCGCAAGACTCTCGGCAATGTCCTGGGCAACTGGTTAAAGTCGGGCAGAGACGAGGTTGAGGAGTTTCTTCGCTCACAGCACATCGATCCGCGGCGCCGCGGCGAAACACTAAGCATTGAGAATTTTATAGATCTGACGCACGCTTTGGCGTCGAGCCATCTACTGAGAGCGCAACCGATGGATCACTTGGCGAAGCAATTACACGTCGCAAATTGATTGTTGAAAACCATGCCTGAACTACCTGAAGTCGAAACTGTATGCCGGAGTTTGCGGCCTCATTTGGTCCAACGAACCATCAAGCGAGTTGAAATAGTGGAGCCGCGCTTGCGCGTGCGTGTCGATGAGACCGCGCTGACAGGACTCGCTGGCAAGAAGATACACGAGATTCGCCGCGCCGCTAAATACATTCTGATTTCATTATCAGAGGGCTTGGTCTGGGTTTTCCATCTCGGTATGTCGGGCAAGCTTATTTGTGTCGGAGCCGATGCGCCCCGCCGCAAACACGATCACGTCATCGTGCATCTGGTTGGCGGCGGGCAGCTACGTTATCATGACCCGCGTCGTTTCGGCCTTAGTCTGGTGACACGCAAAGAAATTCTGCACGAGCTGCCGCAGTTGAGTTCGCTCGGTATTGATCCGTTCGATCCCGATTTGACGGGGGATTATCTTTTTCGCCACACGCGCTCTTCTGACCGGCGTATCCGGGACTTATTACTCGACCAACGGATCATCGGCGGGGTCGGTAATATCTATGCCAATGAGATCTTGGCCAGTGTCGGCATTAAGCCGACGACGCGGGCGCGGCGGCTGACGCGGAAACAGGTATATGCAATCGCGCAGGCGGTTCCCGATTTGCTGCAGCAAGCGATTCGTTGGTGCGGCACATCGTTCTCAGATTATCGCACTGCCGACGACGAACGCGGCGAGTTTCAAACTTACCTTCGCGTTTACGACCGTGCAGGGGAAAAATGCAGAGCCTGCGCCGGTATTATCAAGCGGGTTGCAATCGGTAATCGCAGCGCGTTTTATTGCCCCTCTTGCCAGCAATAATCGACCGAGCAGGAGCGGACACAACGCCGCGTGGGGTGATCCGGATCATTGTTGCACTGAACTCCATAGCTTTTCCAAAGATCTGAAGTTACTTTTCCGACAAACTCTCCGATTTTCACCGCGGATAACAAAATAGGCTGAACCGGCAATAGCTGAAGGTTGGACTCTTCGAGGAAAGGAGCTCTGGGGTGCGGGTAATCTTCGTTGAAAGAATCAGAACTAGGCCTTTTCCGGCGCGCCGTTGCTGCTTCCCTTTTGCCTGATGACGTTCATGGCTAACGAAATCATCGAGCCGACGTCGCTGAGCGTCGCCGGAAGAATCATCGTAGTGCCTTCCTGCGCAAGCTTGCCGAATTGGGTGAGGTAGTTATCGGCGACACGGAGTTGTACCGCTTCGAAACCTCCCGGCTGCTGAATCGATTCTGCGACCTTACGAATACCGTTGGCCGTCGCTTCGGCGATCGCCAAGATGGCTGCCGCTTCGCCTTCGGCTTCGTTGATTTGCTGTTGCTTGTTGGCTTCGGAAGCTTTGATGACCTGTTGTTTTTCACCTTCAGCGCTGTTGATCGCCGCATCTCTTTGCCCTTCCGAGGTCAGAATGAGGGCGCGTTTTTCGCGTTCTGCCCGCATCTGCTTTTCCATTGCGGCGAGCACGTCGTGGGGCGGCGTGATGTTTTTGATCTCATAGCGCATCACTTTGATGCCCCAAGGCTCAGACGCCTTGTCGAGCTCGCTGACTACTTGCGTATTGATATTAGTCCGCTCCTCGAAGGTCCTATCCAGCTCGATCTTGCCGAATTCGCTGCGCAGCGTCGTCTGCGCCAGTTGCGAAATGCCGAAGGCGTAGTCGCCAATACCGTAGGAGGCGCGTTCGGGATTGAGAACCTTCAAGTAGAGCACGCCGTCCACTGACACTTGAACGTTATCCCGGGTGATGCAAACTTGCGGTGGAATATCGACGGCTTGCTCTTTCAAAGAATGCTTATAGCGGACGACGTCGAGAAACGGGATCAGAATGTGAAATCCAGCGCCCAAGGTGCCGCTGTACCTGCCGAGCCGTTCGACCACATAAGCGCTCTGCTGCGGTACCACCACAGCAGTTTTGGCGACAATGACGATAATCACGAAAGCCAAAACGATGACTACTACGATTCCACCCATGGCTGTCTCCATTTTTAACTTTGCTCCGCTCGGACGTAGATTGTCAGTCCCTCAATCCGTTCGACTCTACACCGCTGGCCCCGTGCTAGAGATTGTTCGCTGACGTTGTGAGCGCTCCATGACGTGCCGCGCATTTCAGCTTTGCCAATGCCTCTGGAAGGTATCTCTTCGGTGATCACTGCCGTCTCTCCGACCAGCGTGTCGACTTCATCCGGACTGTCGCGGTGAGTTGATTGCACCAGCCGCTGGCGAAATAACCAGAGGGTGATTAGTGAAAAACCGGAGAAGACAATTACCTGAAACCACACCGGCCCGGCGATGTTGAAGCCGGCGAGAATACCAACGAAGATAGCGCCGACACCGAAAAAAAGTATGTAAAAGCCGCCAGGAGTAACCAGCTCGCCCAAAAGCAGCACCAGCCCAAGCACGATCCAGATCCACCATTCCATAGTGTTTTATCCGTTTGCGCCGAGACGGTAACCGACGCTGGCAAAAGTTACAAGTGAAATCGGTAATCTAGCCGTTCCCGGAGCATTTACAGCCAGAGCTGCTGTCCAAGTTATTAAATCGGCGGATCGCTGGCGCCGACTCGATCGGCTTGGTACGAGTAAGGGATCAGAGCTACTGGGCAAAGCGGGGTCGGATAATTCGATATAAATATAATTGAAGGAGTTCGGATGGAAAACCGTCAGACTGAAGCCGCATGGGCGTATCATGACGCGACCAAACACTCGTACCAGAGTATCCGGGCCATGGCGCATCACTTGGATTGGGACAACCAGCCCCTGCCTTTTAAGATTTATTCAAATCTTCCGGCTATTCCTCTGCCGCAAAACTTATTATCTTCGGGGGTGCCTGCGCTGAAGGCGATTTCAACCATACCAAGCCCAGCGACCAGCGGAGGACGGCCTAATCTGCAAACCTTGGCCGAGATCTTTTATTTCTCCGCAGGCATCACTAGGCGGAGGAGGTATGCCGGAGTAGAGATGTTGTTTCGCGCGGCAGCCTGCACTGGCGCGCTCTACCATGTCGATTTATATGTTGTTTGCGGCGATTGCGAGGGGCTCAATGCGGGAGTCTATCACTTTAGCCCGCAAGATTTTTCATTGCGGCAATTGCGCCAGGGTGACTATCGGTCGGCTTTGGTGCAAGCGACCGGCGAGGAACCCGCCATTTCAGAAGCGTCGTGTGTCATAGCTAGCGCTTCGACCTTCTGGCGCAACGCCTGGAAGTATCAGGCACGAGCGTATCGACACTGTTATTGGGACAATGGAACGATACTGGCCAATCTGCTTGCCGCGACTGCCGCTCGCAACATTCCGGCAAAGGTGGTTCTGGGTTTCGTCGACGCTACCGTGTGCCAGCTTTTAGCATTGAATGAGCAGCGGGAGGCGCCCCTTTCTTTGGTGGCGCTGGGCCGTTCGGCAGAGAAAAAGACCACATTCTCGTTACCGGTCGAGCCGGTAGTATTTGAAACTACTCCTCTGTCCAACTCAGAAATCGATTATCCCGCGATGAGGCGGATGCACGAGGCATCCTCGTTGGAAAGCGGCGCGGAAGTTACGGAGTGGCGCCGGCGAGAAGAAGCACCTACGAAAACGACAACGGATGAAGCCGCCAGGGAAGATCAGCTCTTTCCTCTCCAATCACCTAGTGATGAGGCACTACCCAAAGAGTCCATCGAGGAGGTGATAACCCGGCGTGGGTCGACCCGCGAGTTCTCGCGCGATGCCATTACGTTTGCTGAACTGTCGAGCATGCTCGATCGCGCGACTCGCGGTGTAACGACCGATTTTCTAGACTCGCATGAAACCCTTAACGATCTCTACCTGATTGTTCATGCCGTGGAAGGTCTCCCCTCCGGCGCCTATGTCTTTAGTCGCCAGCAGCGCGCACTCGAGTTATTAAAGCCGGGCGATTTTCGCCGGGACGCCGGATACCTCGGCCTCGGTCAGGAAATTCCGGCGGATTGTAGCGTGAACATTTACTTTATGACGGATATGCATCGCGTTCTCGAGCGTTTGGGCAATCGCGGCTACCGCGCTGCGCAGCTCGAGGCCGCTATCATGGGAGGAAGAATTTATCTCAGCGCTTATGCGCTAGGTCTAGGTGCCTCCGGGCTGACGTTCTTCGACGATGATGTGACCGAGTTTTTCTCGCCCGATGCCGCAGGTAAGAGCGTGATGTTCTTGATTGCGGTAGGGAGATCAGCCAAGCAAAAGAACCTGACCGCGACACGAAGTGAAATCAGGTGATGCTCGCCGCATCGGGTCTCATCCCACGAACACAATCGGTTCTTACACGACCGATTACTGATAATCCATTGCGCCGCGCGGTTGCAGCACTTTGATTTCAATCGCCGGAGGCAGAGCGCTTTTGCTAACTGTCAGCGTATCACCTGGGAGCACCTGCATTCTCATACCGGCGCTAAACTGTTGTACGAGAGACGAACTGTCGCGATGATGCATCGGAATGGCGATCTTCGGTTTGAGCTGAGCCAGAACCTCGCGAGCGAGTTCCGGATCCATCGTTCGCCGGCCGCCGATCGGTGTGAGCGCCACATCGACCTTGCCGAAGGCTTTAATCTGTTGATCGTTTAGTTTTTGGCTCAAGTCGCCGAGGTGCGCGATGCACAGAGTTCCCAAATCAAAGACAAAGGCAGACCCATGAATACCTTGGATAAATTCAGCGTTCTGATGAATCGGCACGTTATAGATGAACACGTCTTTGACGCTCGTGCTTATGGTATTCCAACCCGCGCCATAGTTCTTGAGCCCGCGCAAAATCACCGGGTTACCCAGCACGATCTGAACGGCATTGTGGTTGAATTGCTCTTTGCCGACGGTGACGACGTCTCCGACAACGTTCGGGTTCGGATACCAACCCGGTCCCAGAGGGTCGGTGACGATGCGCGTTCCCTTGCTGGTGGTGATAAGAAAAAAATTATGGCCGAAGTATTGGATCGTAGCGTCGACGTTCGCCGCGTAAGCGACAGACCCGAAGCCGCGCGCAACTTCAGGATCGCGGCAAGAGGAATAAGCGGAAGGTGTAAAACTCATCAGCGCATTGATGAAAACTGCCGCTCCCAAAATTATGCGCAGAATTCTTAGTTCACGAAAGCGCTTCATGGCTACGATGACGTCGTTTTTTAGCTTACGTTGATAGGACGTTATTGGATCAAAGCAGAAAAAACAATCGTGAGACCGGTTCATCGCTGAAACTCGCTAGATTGCGGTGAGTTTGCGACCGGGCCGTTGGCGAGGACGGACGTTAACCCAGCCCAACTCTTTCAGCCGAAGATCTCGGAACAGGTGTCCAATTTGCACGCCACGATCAGGACGGCACCGGTGTTTTGATTAGACTCCTGGAGCGTGGCGGCGCGTCTTGGGTCATGGTTGGTTGTGTGCTTTACGCCTATCAGCATGTCTCATTGCCGATGCTTGACTGCCACCTGGAATTCTGATTACCCATACTCGCCAAAGACAGCGAGATGTGGCAGCTTGTAAGCAGAGCCTGACTCTTAATCGAATGCAGAGCTGAACCAGAAAAAAGGAGGTTCTTATGAAGCTTATAAGTGGCTTGAGTACTGTCATCTCCGCAGCTTTTACCATTCAGCTCCTTCTTGGACAATCGATAGCAACCGCTTGGGAGCCTACCAAGCCGGTTGAGTTCGTCATACCTGCCGGCACCGGCGGCGGCGCTGACCAGATGGCGCGTTTGATGGCCGGCATCAACGACAAGCACAAGCTCTCACCTCGACCTTTCATCGTCGTCAACAAGTCCGGCGGCGCCGGCGCCGAAGGTTTCCTGCACGTCAAGGAAAAGAAGGGCGACGCGCACACCATCATCATTACCTTGTCGAACCTCTTCACCACACCGCTGGCCACCGGGACACCGTTTAGCTGGCGCGACTTCACGCCGCTCTCCCGTATGGCGCTCGACCGCTTCATCCTTTGGGTGAACGAAGAAACACCTTACAAGAACGCCAAAGAATACTTGAGCGCGGTTAAGCAGAAGCCGGGCATGAAGATGGGCGGCACCGGATCTAGACAGGAGGATCAGATCATCACCGTGCTGCTGGAGCAGAGTCAGGGAGTGAAGTTCACTTATGTGCCCTTCAAAGGCGGCGGCGAGGTGTGCACCAACCTGGTTGGCAACCACGTAGACTCAACGGTCAATAATCCGGCCGAATGCGTGAGCAACTGGAAGGCAAAACGCGTGCGGCCGCTCGCAGTATTCGATCCCGAGCGTATTCCCGACAAAGAATGGAATGGAATCCCAACCATCAAAGAGGCACTGGGCGCAGACATTTCCTACAACATGCTTCGCGGCATCTTCGGACCTCCCGACATGCCCAAGGAAGCCGTGGACTGGTACGTCGGCTTTTTAAAGAAGGTCTTCGATACTAAGGAGTTCCAGGATTACCTTCACAACGGCGCGCTAAAACCCGCCTTTGCCACCGGTAGCGAGTATGTAAAATGGGTAGAGGAGAACGACAAGCTCCACAATGAATTGATGACAAAAGGCGGTTTGATCAAGAAGTAGCATGCGCGTTCTCGATGTCATTACCGCTGCGCTGCTGATGCTCTTGAGCACCATAGTGATCTATGACGCTCTGCGTCTCGGCTACGGTTGGGGGGCCGAAGGGCCTCAGAGCGGTTTTTTCCCGTTCTGGCTTGCGGCCCTCCTGGCAGCGGTCAGCATCGTGTTATTAGTGCAAGCTTTGCGACGCCGGTCGCAAGAACCTTTCGTCACGCGAGACCGGTTTTTGCCGGTTCTCCAGGTACTGGGGCCTCTGGCCGGCTTCGTCGTCCTCACGGACCCGCCAGGTCCGTGGTCAGGGCTTGGCCTGTATGTCGCCGCGGGTCTCTATCTCGGTTTTTACATGCGTTGGGTCGGACGCCACGACTGGCGCATGGTCGTAGGCCTCGCCGCCGCGGTGCCAATCATCACATTCATCATTTTCGAGACCTGGTTTCTGGTGCCTATGCCAAAGGGGCCGGTCGAGGCATGGCTCGGGTACTGACTCGTGGGACTTGAGAATCTTTTCCTCGGCTTCCAGATTGCGGTAACGCCGTTTAATCTTTTTATGGCGGTGGTGGGCATCTTGCTTGGCACCATCATCGGCGTACTGCCCGGACTCGGGGGCGCTAACGGTGTAGCGATTCTCCTGCCGCTTACTTTCACCATGCCTCCAACTTCGGCCATCATCCTGCTGACGTGCATTTACTGGGGCGCACTCTTCGGCGGAGCGATCACCTCGGTGCTCTTTAATATTCCGGGCGAGCCGTGGTCGGTGGCGACGACATTCGACGGCTATCCGCTGGCCAAGGACGGTAGGAGTGGGGAGGCGCTTACGGCCGCATTTACCTCTTCGTTTGTCGGTGCTTTCTTCTCAATCGTGCTGATCACGTTTTTCGCGCCGCTCCTAGCCGAAGTTGCCCTGAAGTTCGGGCCTCCCGAGTTCTTCGCCATCCAACTCCTGACGTTTTCAAGTTTCGTCGGTCTCGGTGGGGGAAATCCACTCAAGTCTTTGGCGACGATTCTGATCGGCTTCATGCTCTCAACGGTAGGGCTAGATATCGTCACCGGCCAGCTTCGGCTAACCTTCGGTTTCACCGATCTGATGAAGGGCTTTGACTTCATCATCGCGGTCATCGGTCTATTCGGCATCGGCGAGATCCTGCTCAGCGTCGAAGAGGGGCTGCGCTTCCAAGGAGCAAAGACCGAAATGAAACTGCGTGTCGTACTGGATACCTGGAAAATCTTACCGCGCTATTACCGGACATTCGTACGCAGCTCCATCATCGGCTTCTGGATGGGCTTCAAACCTGGCGGCGCAACGCCGGCGTCGTTCATGAGCTATGCTTTCGCCAAGCGCTTCTCAAAGAACCCGGAACGATTCGGCAAGGGTGAGATTGAAGGCATCGTGGCGCCAGAGACCGCCGCCCATGCGGCCGGCGTCGCGGCCATGCTGCCGATGATCACGCTTGGCATCCCAGGCTCGCCGACGGCGGCGGTGATGCTTGGTGGGCTCATCATCTGGGGTCTGCAGCCGGGGCCGATGCTGTTTATCGACAACCCGGACTTCGTCTGGGGCCTGATTGCCAGCATGTACACGGGCAACGTAATCGGCGTGCTGGTCGTGCTAGCGTTTGTGCCGTTTTTTGCGGCCATCCTGCGCATCCCGTTCGCGATCCTCACGCCGCTGATCGTCGTCATTTGCGCCATCGGCTCTTACGCCGTGCACAACAGCATGATCGACATCTGGTACATGCTAATCTTCGGCGTCATCGGCTATGTCTTCAAAAAACTCGACTACCCGCTGGCACCGCTGGTGCTGGCGCTCGTCCTCGGCGATATGGCGGAAAACGCCTTGCGGCAGAGTCTGATTATGTCTCAAGGATCGCTCGCGATCTTTTTCACCCGGCCTATTTCGGGAGTCATCAACGCGGTCGCCATTTTCTTTTTCGTCATGCCCTTGCTGACACCGTGGTGGCGTAAGGTGAGGGGGCTGCCTCATCGTAAGCCCGCATCAGACCCGTTATAAGCTAGCGGCGAAGCTGTAACCGAAAGTGGGAAAAGCGGGATTTCACCGCAGAGGCCCAGAGTCAGCGGTGATAGTATTTACTATTCCATTCCGTGTCCTCCGCGCCTCTGAGGCAAGATGTTCTCTGTTGATTTGGCAGATCGGCGCGATTAGCGCTGGTCGCGATAACTTTAGCTGGTCATCGAGTCTGCTCGTTAATTTGTGCCGTTAATATCTTCCCCTTTGCACTTTCCCCTCCGGTCTCGCTAGTTGGTCCTTAGTGGCGGGAACTACGCGCACCGCGCAGGCTTTGTATTCGGGAATTTTGGCCAGGGGATCCAAAGTGTCAAGGGTGAGCAGATTGGCGGCAGCCTCGACGAAATGCATAGGGATGAAGACCACGCCCACCGTCGCCCGCTGTGTCACCCAAGCGCGCAGGACGATGGAACCGCGCCGTGACGAGACCCGCACCGGCTGTCCGTCTTCGATCCTGAGGCGGGCAGCATCCGCGGGATTGATCTCAATGCGCGCCTCCGGATAAAGCTCGTCGAGCTTCGAATGGCGCGTGAGCGTGCCGCCGTGCCAGTGCTCGAGCAGGCGTCCGGTGGTGAGGATAAACGGGTATTCGTCATCCGGCATTTCCACAGACGGCACATACTCCAGCGGGTGGAACTTACCCTTGCCGCTTGGGAAAGTCTCGGCGAATAGATAGGGAGTGCCGGGATGATTATCGTCCCACACCGGCGTCTGCAAGCCTTCCTTCTCTATGCGAGAATATTTCACTCCGGCGTATTCAGGAACCAAGCGGCCCATCTCTTCGAGCACTTCGGCTGGACTCTGATATGCCCAAAAAGCTGTCTGCGGTCGGCTAAGCTTTTTTTCGATGCGCTGAGCAAGATCACAGATGATCTGCCAGTCCGCTCGGGACTGGCCGCGCGGCTCCAGCGCCTTGCGCACGCGCTGGACGCGACGGTCGGTGTTGGTAAACGTTCCTTCTTTCTCCGCCCATGAAGCCGCCGGCAGGAAGACGTCGGCGTAGGCGTCAGACTCGTTGATGAATAGGTCTTGCGCCACCAAAAACTCCAACTGTTCCATCTTATGGCGCGTGTGATTCAGGTTGGGCTCGGACATCATCGGATTCTCGCCCATGAGGTGAAGAGCACGCACACCGCCTGGCCCCACCGCGCTCATGATCTCCGTGGTCGTCAGTCCCAGCCTACGGTTCAAGCTACCTGGCTCACTATTCCAAGCGTGCTCAAATTTGCGCGCGGCCGTTTCATCGTCAACTCGTTGATAACCCGGATAATGCCATGGCATAGCTCCGGAGTCCGACGCACCCTGCACGTTGTTCTGCCCCCTCAAGGGATTGAGGCCGGTGCCTTGGCGGCCGATATGGCCGGTGAGCAGCGCGAGATGAATTAGCGACATCGCATTGTCGGTTCCGTGTGAATGCTCGGGGATCCCCAGTGCCCAATAGATCGCCGCGTTCTTTGCGGTCGCATACATCCGGGCGGCTTCGACGATCAGATTGCGGTCCACACCGGAAATCGATTCGGCATATGCGGGCGTGAATTTCTCCATCGACTTCACGAACTCTGCGAAGCCTTCGGCGCGCCGTTCGATGAAATCGCGGTTATAAAGTTCTTCCTTGATGATGACGTGCGCCATCGCGGAAAAGAGCGGTACGTCGGTGCCGGGTTTCTCCGGCAGCCAGAGAGCGGCCCAGTTGACCATCTCAACACGTCGCGGATCAACGACGATGAGTTTGGCGCCATGGTTGGCGACCGCCGCCTTCATTTGCAGCGCAATGATCGGATGGGTCTCTGCGGTGTTGGAGCCGGTCACCAGGAAAACGTCGCTGTGAATGACTTCTGCTGCGGTGTTGCTCATCGCCGAGGAGCCAATAGCCATTTGCAGCGCCACAACCGAGCCCGCATGGCATAATCGGGTGCAGTGATCGACGTTATTGCTGCGGAACAGGGCGCGAAACAGCTTTTGCAGGAGATAGTTGTCCTCGTTGGTTGCCTTGGCGCAGCAGTAGACCGCCATCGCATCGGCGCCGTCGCGCCGGTAAATCTCGACCAGCCGGCCGGCGGCATAATCAAGCGCCTCGTCCCAGGATGCCTCGTGCCACTGGTCGCGATCAAAAGCCTGGGTGCGCGCGCCGGGCTCCTGCGCAGTCTTGCGAATGAGCGGCGTGGTTATCCGGTCCTTGTTGTAAACAAAGTCGTAGCCGAACCGTCCTTTGACGCACAGATTGCCGTGATTCACCACCGCGTCGAACGGCGATGTTACTTTGTAAACGAAATCGTCCTTGATGTGCAGCTCCAGATTGCACCCCACGCCGCAGTAGGGGCAAGTGGTCGGGACGATCCGATCCGGTGTAATCATGGTGACTTCCTCCGGCGTTTCTTTGCGCCTCTAGTCGCCTGCATGATTTCATCCAACGAAAGGCCCTGCTCGAGCAGCGACTCGCGCTTGGGCTTAAGCGCGCCGGTGGGGCAGACGCCGACGCACTGGCCGCAAAATACGCAGGTGGTTTCAGGCATCGGCTGGTCAAAGAAGGTGGCGATGCCGGTGTCGAAACCGCGCCCTTTGAAGTTGAGCGCGTAGGTGTACTGCGCATCCTCGGCGCACACCTGAACGCAGCGCCAGCACAAGATGCATTTTGAGTAGTCGCGGAGATACATTGGGTTGTCATCGAGCACCGGATATTCGCGCCGGTCGGAATCAGGAAAGCGCGCCGTGTCGGCGCGATACGTGTCGATAAATTTTTGGATCTCGGGCGCCTCAGAGAGATCCACGGCAGACGCGAGCATCTCCAGGATGGTTCGGCGGCTGCGCTCGGCTCGCGCGGTCGATGTCGAGACTTTCATACCTTCGCTCACCCGGTTCAGGCACGCTGGAACAAGCGGCTTTACACCGTCGACCTCGACCACGCAGATGCGGCACAGACCATTGGCCGTGCAATGATCGTGGTAGCATATAGTGGGAATTTGCCGTCCGGCTTTTTCCGCCGCCTTGAGGATCGTCGTGCCGTCGGGAACAGTCACGGACTTGCCGTCGATAGTAAGAGTTACATCAGCCATAAATTGCCTCTGGAGTATTGGAGTGGTGCAGTATTGGGCTCCATCACTACAGTACTCCATCACTCCGCTTCAAGACGCTACTTCTTCCCATCAAACATCTCCGGCCATAGCTTCATGGCGCTCAACACCGCCGTCGCCGCCGTTTGACCGAGACCGCACAGGGAGGCGTCGATCATTGTGCTGCCCACATCCGATAAGCGTTCGTGGTCGCGGGCAACGGCAGCCCCAGCGGCGGCCCGGTCGAGAATTTCATGCTGTCGCTGTGTGCCGAGCTGGCAGGGATAGCATTTGCCGCAGCTTTCGTCGGCAAAGAAGCGCCCCAGACGTTTCAGCACGTCGCGCAAATCGGCGCTGTCGTCGAAGACCATCACCGCGCCGGAGCCGAGCGGCAGACCCGCCGCGCCGAGATTCTCGAATGATAAGATTACATCCAAGTTTGTTTCCGTGGCGAACGCGCCCGCAGCGCCGCCCACGAGAACGGCTTGAAGTTTGCGCCCTTGCTTCAACCCGCCCGCCAGCTCAAACAGCAAATGGCGCAAGGTGACGCCAAACGGCACCTCGTACAGCCCGGGTCTTTGTATCTGCCCGGACACGCAAAACAGTTTGGGTCCGGGCGAGCGTTCAGTGCCTATCTTTCGATATTCTGCGGCGCCGCGTTCGAGAATCAACGGGATGTTGCAGAAGGTCTCCACATTGTTGATCACGGTGGGCTTGCCAAACAATCCATGGGTGGTCGGAAACGGTGGCTTGATGCGCGGAAAGCCACGCTTGCCCTCGATGGACTCCAACAGCGCGGTTTCTTCGCCACAAATATAGGCGCCGGCGCCCAGCCGCATTTCAATGTCGAATTCTAATTTCGAGCCGAAAATACTTTTGCCAATAACACCGGCCTGCCGCGCCTCGTCAACGGCATCGCTCACGACCTTGAATGCGTAGGGATACTCGCCGCGAATATAGAAGTAACCGCGATTCGCCCGCACCGCATAAGCCGCGATGATCATGCCTTCAATGGTACGGTGCGGGTCCTCCTCCATGAGAATGCGGTCTTTGAATGTCCCGGGTTCGGATTCGTCGGCGTTGCACACGATGTACTTGGGTTGGCCCGCCGCCTTCGCCGCTCCTTCCCACTTAATACCGGTTGGAAATGCCGCGCCGCCGCGGCCCACCAACCCCGCGGCCTTCACCTCCGCGAGCACGTCTTGCGGCGTCATCATCAAAGCTTTTTTCAGTCCCGTATAACCGCCGCGGCTGGTGTAATCGGCAAGGGAGGTGGGATGACCCTGACCGCAGTTGCTGGTAAGAATCCGGATGTCGCCGCCGACCAAGCTGATGGGCCTTTCGATCCTGTGCGCACAGATATCGGCTGCCTGCTGGGGAGAGGCACGTCCTAGAGCGGCTTCGCCTGCCAGAAGTGCGGGCGCGTGATCGCACAAACCCAAACACGGCGCATGCTCGACGGTGAACTCACCGCCCGAGCTGACCTCGCCTGGTTCAATTTTCAAATAGCCGCAGAGCGCGTCGGCCACGTCGTCGCCGCCAGCGAGCGCGCAGACCGGCGCGCTGCACACACGCACGACGGTTCGGCCCGTCGGCTGGCGCGAAAGCATCTCGTAAAAATCTATGACACCATGAACATCGGCGAGCGGCACGCCCAAGGCGCGGCCCACTTCCGTTGCGACCGATTCCGGAATCCAGCCGTGGAGTTGCTGTGCCGCGTGTAAGGCCGGCAGGAGCGCAGCGCGGCCTTGCGGCGCGAATTCCGCGAGGATCGACTGCAGGCGAATGAGATCCGGATCAGACATCTAGTCTTGTCTCCCAGGTAGAGTGGAGTTTTACTGCTATGGGCGATTTAAAGTGCGTTTGCGGCTTTAGCAAATTGCTCAGAACTATGAATGCAGGCTGCTCGAAAACCCTCAGAGGCAAGACGCGCGAACTTCGATGAGCCAAGGCGTACGCTTCCGTGCGTAGAAGCGAGTTGGCCGAGCCCAACGAAGCATATGAGGCTTGTTCAGCAGCCTGCCTAGCTATCCATAATAGTCCAGAGTAGCAAGGTCAAGAGTTGCTCTCATTGGTCCGGGCGGGCGGTCACAAAGAAATCACGATCAGTGAGTCTGTCCCGCGCGCATCGGAGGGTGCGGTTCAGTTAACTAGCTAAAGATCCCCTTGGTTGGAGATGACAGATCAGTTACTCCGTTGTCATTCCGGATGAAAGCAGGGAGTCTTTCTCCCGGCTAAGATTCGTTGCGACTCAAACTGGGCAACGGCAGGCTTGACAAGCGGATTAATCTTCGATAACTGGTCAGACCAGCAGACAGTCGGACTGCTCATGCTGCGCGCTATTAAGAAAACCAGAAT
>JAICEJ010000019.1 GCA_025924215.1 Candidatus Binatia bacterium | reverse complement strand
CCCGCGCCCTTGTAGTAGGCGATCATGAAGACGACCACTAACGCGCCGCCCAGAATAAACGAATTGATGCCTTGCCGGATGGAGTCTTGACCGAGGGAGGGCCCGACGGTCCGCTCTTCAACAATCTCCACCGGTGCGGGAAGCGCGCCGGCACGCAGAATGATCGCCAGATCCCGCGCTTCCTTGATATCGAAGCTGCCGGTGATGGAAGCCCTGCCGCCGCCGATTCGTTCCTGAATAACAGGCGCTGAGTAAACCCGGTTATCGAGGACGATTGCCAAGCGCCGGCGAACATTGGCGCCGGTAATTTGTTCGAACAGGCGTGAGCCGGTGGCGTTCAAGATCAGTTCCACATAAGGTCCCTGCAGTTGGGTGCTCGGCCGCACCCGCGCATCAGCGATGTATTCACCGGTCATGAGCGTACGCGATTCCACGACATAGGCTGTCCTTGGCGCGCCGCTGCCGCCCTCGCCTTTGTCACCGTAACCATAGAGAACCTGACGTCCCGGCGGGGGACCGGTACGGATCGCGCTTTCGACATCGGCATTGTCATCGACTAATTTGAACTCGAGCAGAGCCGTCTTACCGATAATCTCCTTTGCCCGATCCGGGTCCTGGATTCCCGGCAGCTGGATGAGAATGTCCTGTTGTCCCTGACGTTGGATGATCGGCTCGCTGACGCCGAACTGATCGATTCGATTGCGTATAGTTTCGAGAGATTGATCAACCGCAAAGTCGCGCACCGCGCGCAGCTCTTCTTTGCTAAGGGTTAGGAAGAACTCAGTCGTGCCGGCTGTCGTCTGAGTATTGACGACGGCCAGATTAGGAAAATCTCCCTTTAGAACCCCGCGCACACGTTCGACACTATCTGCCGGCGCTCTTACCTGCAGCTGTGTTCCTTGAACACGCTCGACCGAAACACTGGATAGACCGCGTTCACGAAAAAGATTGAGGAGATCATTCCTGACCCGTTCGATGTTATGCTCAACCGCTTTGTCAACTTGCACTTCCAAGACTAAATGAGTGCCGCCTTGCAAGTCCAATCCCAAATGGATCTTTTCCGACGGCAGAATACTGCTCCACCACGACGGCAAGGGGTCAACGAAGTTCGGAAGCAGGTAAATGATCGCAGCCAGAGCCGCAACCGCCAACATAATGAAACGAGCCAAAACACCCCGCCGCATGGCTACTCCTTTGCCATCGTTTTTTCGCCCGTCAGTACGGCAGAAATTTGTGGCCGGTTGACGCGGATCCGCACGTTGGGTGCGATCTCCAGAGTGACGATATTATCGGTTAGGGCCGTAACTTTACCGTAAATTCCTCCCGAGGTCATCACCTCGTCGTTCTTTTTGAGCTTGCTTAGCATCTGTTGATGCTCTTTAGACTTTTTCTGCTGCGGCCGAATCAGCAAGAAATAGAAAATGATGAAGACCAGCACCAGCGGCAAAAAGCTGATCAACTGGCTCGGACTGCCAACACCCGGAGCGGTTTGAGCAAATGCAATGTCGAACATAATTCCTCCTGTAAGCTCTCCTCACAGATTAGGGTGTCGGCCTGTTGATTTCAAAATCAGTCCGGTCGTCGCGGATCATTTCACGACACCTTTTCATAAGGCGGTGGTAAAAGTAAAGATTATGCAGGCTATTTAGCTGAGATGAGAGAATTTCCCCCGCCATATAGAGATGGCGCAGATAGGCACGTGAAAAATTTCGGCATGTATAGCAATCGCACAACTCATCCAAGGGCCGCGGATCTCGCGCGAAATCGGCGCGCTTGATGTTGACCTTGCCCTCAGAGGTAAAGAGAGTTCCGTTGCGCGCGTTGCGCGTCGGAATAACACAATCGAACATATCAAAACCTGAGCGTATGGCATTGATCATATCTTCGGGCCGGCCTACGCCCATGAGATAGCGCGGCCGATCCTTCGGCAGCAGGTCCGCCGTATAGGCGCTGATCGCCTGCAATGTCGTCTCTCCTTCACCGACGCCAAGGCCGCCCACCGCAAAACCTTCGAAAGGCATGACTCCCATCTTATCAACACACCATCGACGGAGATCTTCATGCATTCCCCCCTGGATGATGCCGAACAACAACTGATCTTTGGAAGCTCGCGTTCTCAAGCACCTTTCCGCCCAACGAACCGTCCGCTCGGTAGAACTCCGCACATAGTCGCGATCGGCGTCGTGCGGAATGCATTCATCCAAAATCATGGCAATATCGCTGCCCAGCATTTCCTGAATCTCTACGACCTTTTCTGGCGTGAGCATGTGGTAAGAACCGTCCAGTTGCGATTGGAAACGCACACCCTCTTCGGAGAGCTTGCGGGTCGCGCCTAAGCTAAATACCTGATAACCGCCGCTGTCGGTCAGGATCGGACCATCCCACCCCATGAACTTGTGCAAACCGCCGAGCTCCTTAATCAGTTCCGCGCCCGGTCGTACATGGAGATGGTAGGTATTGCCGAGCAGAATTTGACAGCCCATCTCCTTTAGATCTCTCGGCAAGACGGCTTTGACGGTTCCCTGCGTCCCGACGGGCATGAAGCACGGCGTTTCGATCATGCCGTGCGCGGTTTCCAAACGGCCCAGCCGAGCTTTGCTTCTCGAGTCCTTTTTTATCAGCGTAAATCGATTGACCATGATTCGAAGCGCGGGACTTGTGAGTGAAAATAGATTAGGGATTCGATGCTAATCGACTCAGCAAGGATCATCTACCGCCGCCGCACCATGATGCTTTCACAAAATCAGCATGGCATCGCCGTAGCTGTAAAATCGATAGCGCTTTTGGATGGCTTCGGCATATGCTTTACGGATCAACTCCAGGCCGGCAAGAGCGGTGACGATTAACAGGGGAGTCGATCGCGGCAGGTGAAAATTGGTTATCAAAGCATCGATGACTCGGAATCGGTCGCCCGGACGTATGAAGAGTCGCGCAATCCCCTCATCCTCCTCCACCTTGCCTTTCTGCAGTGCCACCCATTCCAGCGTGCGGGTGGTAGTCGATCCCACCGCGACCACACGGCGGCCAGCATCCTTGGCGCGCTGAATCTTAGAGGCCGCTTCGGCCGGAAGAACGTAACGCTCGCCTTCCATCCGATGGCTTTCGACCTTCTCGCTGCGTATCGGTTCGAAAGTACCTGGGCCGACGTGCAGCGTCAACAGAGCCCTATGGACTCCTTGCGCGTCCAACCTGTCGAGCAACTCCGGAGTGAAGTGAAATCCCGCGGTTGGAGCCGCTATAGCCCCGGGATGGGCCGCATAGATCGTTTGATATCGTTGCCAATCCAAGCCCGCAGCAGCGCGACGGCGCCGCACGTAGGGCGGTAACGGGGGCTCGCCGATTGCGGCTAGTTGCGCATCAAAATCACCACTGTGATGAAATTCCAAGCCAAAGCGGCCGCGACCGATATCACCAATCACCTCAGCGGTTACGCCGGCGAAAATAAGCCGGCTTCCTACTCTGGGCTTTTTGGCGGCATTGATTAATGCAATCCAAAGACTGCGCTTATCAGGGAAGCGCTCGAGCAACAGGACTTCCACCTTGCCGCCGCTTTCCTTAACGCCGTGCAACCGTGCGGGAAATACCCGGGTATCATTGAGAACCAGCACATCGCCGGGGTCGAGAAAATTGCCCAACTCGGAAAAATGCGTGTGGACAAACTCGCCGCTCTGGCGGCGGATCACGAGCAGGCGAGAGTCTTCCCGATTGCCGCTGGGAAATGCCGCAATGAGAGATTCGGGGACCTCATAGGAAAACTCTTGAACATCCATTTCAATGGAGCGGCAAAGCACTACCTGGCGACAGCTATCTTCAACGCCGCCGAATCAAACATCGCGGCGCTAATTTGGGTCATCAAGTCTGATTGGATTTGTTGAGAAACGGCGCCAACAGATCGATGGGCACAGGGAAGATGGTTGTAGAATTTTTTTCTGAGGCTATTTCGACCAGGCTCTGGAGAAAGCGGAGCTGTAACGCCATTGGCTGTTTCGACATGACTTCGGCAGCGTCCAAGAGTTTTTGCGATGCTTGAAATTCGCCCTCGGCATGAATCACTTTCGCGCGCCGTTCCCTCTCCGCTTCCGCCTGTTTGGCCATCGCTCGCTGCATCTCCTGAGGAAGATCGATGTGCTTAAGCTCAACCAGCACGACTTTTATTCCCCACGGATCGGTCTGCTTATCCAGAATATCCTGAATGCGAGTGTTGATCTTTTCTCGTTCAGCCAGTAGCTCGTCAAGCTCTCCTTGACCGCAAACACTGCGCAGGGTGACTTGGGCAAGTTGCGAGGTCGCAAAAAGATAATTTTCCACTTCCCTCACGGCGAGATTTGGATCCAGGACCCTGAAGTAGAGCACCGCATTCACTTTCACCGACACATTGTCCCGGGTAATCACGTCCTGGGGTGGAATGTCCATGGTCACCGTGCGCAAATCCATCTTGACCATCTTTTCGATCCCCGGGATGATATAGACCAATCCCGGCCCGCGCGCACCGACCATTCGGCCGAGCCGAAACACCACGCCGCGTTCGTACTCCTTGAGAACCTTTACGCCACTGATAATCGCAGCGATGATGATGATTAAAAATGTGATCGGAGCGCCTATTCCGAACATATTCCCTCCTCCGCTAAGTCACGAAGCCCGCTCTTGCAACCGCTTCACCTTGAGATTCATGCCGTCATAGCCAACGATCTGAACCTTGTCGCCGACATCAATCTGTCCGTCCGTCTGTGTTTGAGCATTCCAGTATTCTCCGTGGACGAATACTTTCCCTGAGGGACTTAGTTTTGCCCTGACCTCGCCGATCTCGCCGATTAGTCCGTCCATACCAAGCGTGGGTTTGGCTTTTTGGGAGCGAAAAACCAGATAACCGATCGCAAGAACAAGGCTCGCCATTGTCGCTACGGCAGTATAAATGATTGTTCGATCGATGGTCAGGTCCGAGTTCGGCGTGTCGAAAAGCAAAAATGAGCCTAGCGCGAGAGAAATAACGCCGCCGATCCCAAGAATGCCAAAACTCGGCATGAACGCTTCGCCGATCAAAAGGGCGATGCCGAGAAGGATTAAAATCAAACCGGCGTAATTGAACGAAAGAAGCTGCAATGATATCAACGCCATTACCAGGCAGATAGCGCCGGTCACCCCCGGGAACATAACCCCGGGATTGGAAAACTCCATGTAAAGCCCGAGGATGCCGGCCATCAGCAGCATGTAGGCTATGTTCGGATCAGCAATGGCATTGACGATTTTCTGTTTGAGACTCATCTCATGGCGCACGACGTTAACGCCCTTGATGGAAAGCGTCGTCATGCGACCGTCCAGATCGACTTTACGACCGTCGGCTTGCTTCAGTAAGTCATCGATGTCTTTGGCAATAATGTCGATGACCTTTTTCTTGAGCGCGTCGGTCTCGGTAATCGAGACGCTCCGGCGCACCGCCTCGATGGCCCACTCGGTATTGCGGCCGCGTTTTTGCGCGATGGTTTCACTAAACGATGCAGTGAAGTTTTCGATTTTTTCACCCATCACTCCTTTTACTTCCTGTCCTCCGCCCGCTACGGGGTGAGCCGCGCCGATGTTGGTGGCCGGCGCCATCGCGGCAATATGTGCCGCCATCGTGATGAAGACCCCGGCCGATCCCGCGCCAGCGCCGCTGGGCGCTACATGGACCATGATCGGAACCTGCGCGCTAAGCATCTCCTTTACGATCGTCCGGGTAGAGCTCAAAAGGCCACCGGGAGTATCGAGCTGAATAATCAGAGCTCGAGCTCCATTGGATTTCGCCCGGGTAATGCTCTCGCGAATGAAATCATCCACTGCGGGATTGATCGAACCATCGATGACGATCAGATCAACGTGCGGCGCCGACGAATCGTCTGGCTGTGCCAGCACCGACACACCAAGGGCCATCAGTGACACAAAGAAAAAGATCTTAAGCGTTTTCACTGTTGCATCTCTTTCATCACCTTTTTGATGTCTTCCCAGACCAATTTCTTGTCCGCCGGATTGCGCAACAGGTAAGCAGGGTGGAAAGTGGGCATCAACTTGATGCCCATATACGTGTGCCAGTTGCCGCGCAACCGGGTAATCGGAACTTTGCTCTGGAGCAATGCTTGTACGGCGAATTTCCCCAACGCGACAATAATTTTGGGCCGTATTAATTCGATTTGTTTTTTCAGAAAGGGCTCGCAGGAAGCAACTTCGTCGGGTTCCGGGTTGCGATTTTCTGGCGGGCGGCACTTGACCACATTGGCAATGTAAACGTCGTCTCGGGTTAAGCCCATGCCCTTGGTGATGATGTCGGTAAGCAGCTGCCCGGCGCGGCCGACAAAAGGTTCGCCCTTGAGATCTTCGTCCCGTCCCGGGCCTTCGCCGACAAACATCAGCTTGGCATTTGGGTTACCAATCCCAAAAACCACATGCGTTCGGCCTGAATGCAATTTACAGCGCCGGCAGTCACCGATATCATCGCGAAGCTCTTCAAGACTTCTCACTTCACCGCGATCGGAGTTCGTCGAGACTCGCTCCACCTTATCGGCCACCGCCTTTTTATTTTCCGTCGCTGTTGGCGTCATCGCTGCAACCCCAGGTCGCGCGACGAACCGAACACCCATGCGTTGTTGCCGTTGTAAATGACGGCGCAGAGAAATTACCAAAGTTGCGAGTTCGTCGCCTTCACTGGCGGACATGGACACGGAATCCTTCACGCGAAGATCTTAACACCTGAGACTTGCGGCTATCAATGACAGAATCGCAATCGCCACGAGCAAGGGCGCTGATTAGATCGGCCGATAATCACGATACTAAAATGGTGGCCCTTCAAGGTTAACGCCTTAAGGTGAGAAGATGATCAAAAATTTGGTCCGCCAATTCATCTTTACTCATGAGCGGCAGCGAGTGGGTTGCGCCCCGACGATCAATAATGGTTGCGATGTTGGTATCGCCGTCAAAACCGCTGCCCTGTTTGGTGACGTCGTTTGCAACGATCATGTCAAGGTTCTTTTCGCGCAGCTTTTTCTCGGCATTAGCATCCAGATTGCCGGTTTCGGCGGCAAAGCCGATTAGTAGTTTTCCATCCTTGCGCCGACCGAGCTCCTTGAGAATATCCGGGTTCGGCTCCAGGCGCACATCCAACGAGCCCTTACCTCGCTTTATTTTGTCGGCTGAAAATTCGACTGGATGATAATCCGCGACTGCGGCGGCCATGATTACGGCAGTGCATGCGGCGTACTCATCGAGAATCGCCCGGCGCATTTCAGCCGCCGTGTTGACGGCGGTTACTTTAACGCCGGGAGGCGGCGTGAGCGCTGTCGGGCCACTGATCAGTACGACTTCCGCGCCTCTTCGCGCTGCCACTCGCGCCAGCGCGTACCCCATTTTGCCGGATGATCGGTTGGAGATATAGCGAATCGGATCTAATGGTTCGCGGCTGGGACCGGCGGTTACGATTAGCTTTTCACCCGCCAGATCTTTTTTTTTGAGCTGCAGCCGGATCTGTTCGAGAATTGCCTCGGGATCCGGCAATCGCCCCTTGCCTTCGTAACCGCATGCAAGATAGCCCTCGTCCGGTTCAAGGATTTCATAGCCGATCCGCCGTAACTTTCGGAGATTTTCTTGCAAGATTGGGTTTTCGTACATGTGAATGTTCATTGCCGGCGCAATCAGCACCGGCGCCTGAGTAGCCATCAACACGGTGGATAATAGATCGTCAGCGATACCGGCGGCAATTTTACCAATAACGTTGGCCGTAGCCGGGGCAACAACAAAGATGTCGGCTGAGTCGGCTAAATTGATGTGCCCTATTTCAGATTCTTGCGTCAGATTGAAAGTATCGGTAGCAACTGGCCGGGCAGAAAGCGTCTGAAACGTCAAAGGCGTAACGAACTGCATCGCGCCACGAGTCATGATCACCTGAACGGTATACTGTTCTTTTACCAATAAGCGGACCAACTCGACCGCCTTGTAGCACGCAATTCCGCCGCTGACCCCGAGGACCACGTTCTTTGGTTTGTCGTTAGCCACGAGCGCAAAATATAAAAACAATCAGGGGCTTGCAACCTCAATGAACGTAAGCCGGACGCCCCAGAACTAAACTTGTCGCCGTTAACACAGAGGTTGCGACTTGCGTTACCAGTCGACATGGGCCAGAGGCGTTCTGAACGCTCACAAACGATCCAAAAAGTCTTAACAAGGCCCAAACAATAGCATGGGCTCAGACGTTGACGATGGCATGATTTTGGCGTCGATGGCAGACTTACCGGCCAATTATCAACAAATGCTTGACCAAAATATTGACATCATGTAAGTGACAAGAATGCTAAAGGAGCGGTGGATGAAGCGATACAGCTCGCGGCTCACAACCCGGAACATGAGAGCGCTATTGTTCCTAGTTGGGGCAATATTTTGGCTTGGCGCAAGTCTTGGCTATGCTTTCGGCCAGGAAGATTCTCCACCGCTGTCGGCTGGATATGAGCCAAGCACTCTTGCGGCTTCATCGGCAAATCGCGAGCAGCTTTTGGAAACACGATTGGCTTTAGCCAGCGCATTGGCCGAAACAGCGGAAGCCGGGGACGATTTTGACTCCGACCCTCTCGAAGCTTTCAACGAAAAAATGTTTTGGTTCAATCGGGAGGTGCTTGACCGTTTTTTGCTAAAACCCGCGGCGACCGCGTGGGACTTTGTGATACCCGATCCGGTGCAGCGGGGAATTTACAACATTTTCGATAACCTCGCAGTGGTGCGAAGGGTAGTGAACAATGCCCTGCAACTGAAGTTCACCGGCGCCGCGACGGAGGTAGCGCGCTTTACCATCAACAGCACAGTCGGGCTCGTGGGGTTCTTCGATGTGGCCAAGGATGGATTCGGAATCCAGCAGAGAGACGAGGATACCGGCCAGACGTTTGGTGTTTGGGGAATCGGGCCCGGTCCTTACCTGATCCTGCCATTTCTGCCGCCACTAACAATTCGTGACGGTATCGGTTACGCCTTCGATACGGCGATGACTCCCTATATCTACTTCATCCCTTGGTATGCCAATGCCGGCCTCACCGTCACAAGCACAGTCAATGAGAGGTCACTAAATCTCGAAACATTCGAGCGGGTCGCTGAGTCCACCATCGATCTTTACGGCGCGGTGCGTAACGCCTATCTACAAAGAAGGGCGGCGGCGATTCGGCAGTAATAATGAAGCGGAGGAACTGAACCTTAACATCAGCCCCTTCGCAACGTTTTCTCCTGTCATGAGCTTTTCAGGTTTCGCTTGTTGCTTATCCACGGTACACATCGTTCGACCTTCAACGTAGGCTGATCGGACGCAGCAGCCCAACGTTCCGCCCCTGATAGATGCCTCTAAAAACCCACCGAAGCAGGTATTGACATCGGCAGTGTGGGTGTTTAGAAAAGAATCCCGCCTCAGTTATGAGAACTTCATAGGAGAGAATCGCAAACATGCCCAAGACGAAAAAGAAAACCGCGGGACGACAAGCGAAAGACCGAGCTCATGAATACATCGATGATGGCAGCCATGATGAGATCGACGACGAGGATCTTCCTAGCGATGAGGCTGGACGACGCAAGATAAAGAGAAACTACGAAGAACTGCTCGGAATTCGGATAGAGAAGCTAAAAGGACGGGTTCTCAATCGAGAAAAGATCAACAAGAGCATCGACGGGCTCTACTTCATCTGCTTTGAGTGTAAAAAAATCTGCCACAACCTAGACGAAGGTTGGGTTGAAGAGCCAACAACCCAGCACAATTTCTGCTCCGCCTGCGCCAAGAGTAAAGGCATTCGCAGTACCGCCGCCTAGTCAACTATTTTCATCCGTTCGAGAAAACTTCTGAGCTCAGACGGCAGCGGCGAGTCCAAGGCAATCGATTTGCCGCTGGCCGGATGAGCAAACTCCAAACGAGAAGCATGCAAAAAGTGCCGCTCAAGATCGGTCGAATAGTTTACCAAACCATAGCGCGTATCGCCGACTATGGCATGACCAGTAGCGGCGAGATGGACCCGAATCTGGTGCGTGACGCCGGTTTGCATCTCAACCTCGAGTAGGCTCATTTCATTTGAGCTGGCGAGCTTTCGAAAACTGGTTCGCGCATGCCAGCTTCTTAGGCGCGGCCGATTCGATCCGGACTCATTAATCACCTGCATTCGGCTCTTATCGGTCGGATCATGAACAAGTGCCAAGCTGATGGATCCGGAGGGAGCGGCCTCACCCCATACTAAGGCAATATATTTTTTGTTGACCCGGCGCCGTCGAAACTGCTCCCGCAGGTTGTCAAATGCCGGTTGATTTTTTGCCACCAGCACTAATCCTGAAGTTTCAGTGTCCAAACGGTTCAGTAAACCGGGCTCCCAACGACTCCTCCCGACGCAAGATAGTTCAGGCCATCGCGCAACTAGAAAATTGGCCAAGGTGTCTACGTCGCGCGCGGAGAATCCATGAGTTGGGATGCCAGCCGGTTTATCAACCGCGATGATTTCAGCATCTTCGTAGACAGTGGTGACACGCCCGTTTACCCCCGCGACCGGCGAATCAAACAGCCAATGCCGCGCCCCCTGAAAGATTACTCGGTCCCCTTGCTTTAATCTTTGACCCTTGGTCGCGCGCCGACCGTTTACCAAAAAAGCGTTCTCCTCGATAGCTTTAGCGGATTGTCGACGAGATAGGTGAGGCAAGTGCCGGCGGACGAAATTTTCCAGCCGGCTTCCCGCTTCTGCCGCGCCTATTTTCCAGGTGAGATTCTGGTTGAATCCTTGAACCGCCACTTCACCTACCGTAGTATAGAGCGCATTTCATGATCACATTCTAGCATGAGGCAAAAACTCTACAGCGTCATCATCGCCGGCGGCAGGGGAACACGCTTCTGGCCGCTCAGCCGTTCGCGCAAGCCGAAGCAACTGCTTAAGCTCTTCGGCCCTAAGACCCTGCTCGACGAAACCGCGGAACGAGTACTTTCACTTGGTGGAAGCGATCGAACCCTGATCGTTACGGTAGCCGAACAATTAACCGCGGTGCGCAAAGAGTTGAGCGCGTTACCGCGAAAGAACTTTCTCGCCGAACCTGAGGGAAAGAACACGGCGCCATGCATCGGCCTAGCAGCATTGGAAGTTATCGGCAGAGATCCTGATGCGGTAATGATTATTCTACCCGCAGATCACTGGGTGTCCGATGTGCCGGCTTTCCGCCGCACACTTAAGGCTGCTGCTGAACTCGCAGCCCGGCACGATCGCTTGGTCACAATCGGTATCCAACCCGCCTACCCGGAAACCGGCTACGGCTACATTGTCCGAGGCAAGCCATTAACCAGCGACGGAACCTCAGACGCATACCATGTGAAAAGGTTCAAAGAAAAGCCCGACACGAAGATAGCGCGACAACTACTCCGTCAAGGTTCTCTATGGAATGCCGGTATCTTCGCCTGGAAAGCATCTACACTGCTGGCGCTAATTGAGCGCTATCAGCCGGCAATTCACAAGTCTCTAGAGAAGATTGCCCGGGCCGCCGGCGGCAAATCGCTGGCAACCCCGGCTCCGAGGCTGGGTTCTGTGATCGCCCGGGAATATAAAAAAATGCCGAGCATTTCCATCGATCATGCGATTCTCGAGCGAGCCGGGGGCGAAGGCAGAGTCTTGACCGTGCCCGGCCAATTTGGTTGGAGCGATGTCGGTAGTTGGGCGGCGGTGCATCAGATGTCGCCGCGCGACACCGACGGCAATGCTGCTAATGGGAACTGGCTCGGGATTGACTCGAAGGAGTGCCTGATTCATGCCCCCGACCGGCTAGTGGTTCTATTGGGGATGCGTAATGCCTTCATCGTCGATACGCCAGACGCGTTACTTGTGGGAGACCTCAAGCGCTCACAAGAGGTGCGCGACTTGGTCGATGCGCTAAATAAGAGAGGCCAGCGCTCTTACACCATTGACGAAACCGGGTCACGCCGCTGATTGTAATCTCGTGAATGTCAATTATCCCAGAGGGCCATTGTGCGAAGGCGAACCTATCATTCTGCTCGACCGCAAAGACCGAGAGTATCTCGTACGGCTCGATCGAAACCGGCCGCTGGCGATCCGTGGCGGCAAAGTGCTCGTTGAAGAACTGATCGGTCGGGACGAAGGTTGCACCGTGCGTTCCTCTGTCAACGAACCCTTCCTCGTTTTTCGCCCAAGTTTGCCCCAGTTGATTCCCAATTTTCCGCGTAACGCGCAGGTCGTTTATCCGAAGGATCTCGGGCCGATTCTCATTTGGGCCGACGTTTTTCCAGGAGCGCGCGTGGTCGAAGCCGGGGTCGGCGCCGGCGCTTTGAGCATGACCTTGCTGCGGGCTATCGGCAGCTCGGGTCAACTCATTACCTATGAAGTCCGCGAAGATTTTGCCGATATGGCGCGAAAGACGGTTGCCAAATACTTCGGCCCCGCGCCGAATTGGACTTTAAAGTTAGGCGACGTCGAAACCGAACTCGAGGAAACTGACGTAGATCGCATCGTTCTGGATTTACCGGAACCTTGGAAATTGATCGACCGCGCCTGGAACGTCCTCAGACCCGGCGGCATCGTGCTTAGCTATCTGCCCACCGTCATCCAGGTTAAGAGCTTGATTGATGCCCTGCGCGCCGACAAACGTTTTGCCTGTATCGAAACGATGGAAACACTGATGCGATTTTGGCACATCAAGGGGATGAGCGTCCGGCCGCAACACCGCATGATCGCCCATACGGGTTTTTTGACTGCCGCGCGCCGCTTAGCAGATGGCGAAAAAGACATTCCCCGAGGTCCCTGATCGGCGCTCGGGGAATTGCAGACATGATCACCGCGCGATCCTGACTAAGGTTTTGACCAAAGCTGAATGTAGTTCATTTCAGGGTCAAAGAAGTAGATGGCTTTACCTGTAGGGCGCACGACCGGTTTGTCGATGAGCACTTTCACCCCCGCCTTCTTGAGTTCATCGGCCGCCTTGTCGAAATCATCCGAGCTGACTTCCAGCGCAATGTGCGAGGTCCCCTCGTCAAAATCACCCCGTTCGATCGGCTTCGGCCGCTGAAACAGAACTAAACACATGCCGTCTTCCATGAAGAGGCGGGAGATCTCGGGAAACATCCCATAAACGTCTTTGTAAGGACCGCCACTTTCTGTGTCAAAGCCAACTTTAGTGCACTTCATTCCCAGTACATCGGTGTAAAACTTGGTTGCTCGTTCGAGATCGTTGCACGGCAAACCGATATGGTAGATCTGCTTTATCTTCATGATTCACCTCCTTGTCTTCATCCTGTCTATACTGCAACGCGCGAGGCATTTCCAATAGCTCCAGGTTCTCGGGAACAATTCGTTTGCAGTGGCAGAATCCTTGACAGATCACGTCGGCAAGTCTAAGTATGCCCACAGAAAACTACCCAGCAGCGGAATAACGAGACATCGACAAGACGGAGACTATTGTTGAATTCGACAGTGATCGTACAGTGAATTATGGCTATAGTAGCGCTGTATCATCAACCACGCTGTAGCTGCAGATGCGCTGTTGGCGAGCGTAAGGGTTCCCATGGCAGCTTTCATTAAAGCTCACGACGTCTCTCTAGTCTTCAAAGCCAAGGATCGAGAGCCCGTCACGGCGCTGACTAACTTCAGCCTCGACATTGCCCAAGGCGAGTTTGTCAGTATCGTAGGTCCGTCGGGTTGCGGAAAAAGTACCTTCCTCAATATCGTTTTAGGGCTGATTGAACCTGCCAGCGGCGTAATTCAGTTGAACGGCACGCGCATTAGCGGTCCGGGCCAAGAGCGAGCGATGGTTTTCCAAGAGTTTGGGCTGCTACCTTGGCGAAGCGTCACCGCCAATGTAGAACTCGGACTTGAGTTGAAGGGCGTTCCGTCTGCAAAAAGAGCGGCACGGGCAACGGAACTGATCAATTTGGTCGGATTGAAAGGGTTTGAAAACCATTATCCGCATGAGCTTTCCGGCGGTATGAAACAGCGCGTCGGTCTCGCTCGCGCGCTGGCAACCGAGCCGAAAGTACTGCTCATGGATGAGCCCTTCGCCGCATTAGATGCGCAGACGCGCGATCTGATGCAAACGGAATTGCTTCAGATCTGGGAGCGCTCCAAAAAAACCGTGCTCTTTGTTACCCACAGCATTGAAGAGGCAGCCTATCTTTCAGACCGAGTCATCGTCATGACAGCAAGGCCAGGCCGAACCAAAGACGTCATTCAGATCGATTTGCCACGACCGAGAGATTATGAGATGCGGCTTACACCAAAATTCAACGATATCAAGCTCCGCATCTGGGAAGTCTTGAGAGAAGAGTTGACCTCCCGAGGATAGAAAATGGCTGCACGAGCATTTTTTACGGAACACCGGCGGCTGTCGCTCGCACTCTGTTCCGTCTTATTCTTGATTGCATCATGGGAATTGGTTTTGACCTACCTCTTCCCGGTAGATCCATTCTTCTTTACCAAGCCTTCACTGATCGGCGCGGCATTTAAAGAGCAAATCCAAGGGAGCAAACTCTGGCACGACCTCGCGGTAAGCAGCCAGGCTTTCCTCTGGGGCTTCTCGTTCGCCGTGATCGTCGGCATCCCTCTTGGCCTAGTCATGGGTTGGCGCAGAAGAGTCGAATACTCGCTAGACCCGTTCTTAACCGCGCTTTACGCTAGCCCGCTCGTTGCTCTAGCGCCGTTGTTCATTATCGTTTTTGGCGTTGGCGTGCTTGGTAAGGCAGCGCTGGTTTTCTTACTCGCGGTTTTTCCATTCATCTTCAATACATTTGCCGGCGTCAAATCGACGGACGCGCTGTTAATCAATGTTATTCGATCGTTCGGCGGGAGTGAGAAGGATCTCTACCTTAAAGTCATTCTGCCAAGCACCATGCCCTACATCATTGCTGGCGCCCGTCTTGCAATTGGCCGAGGGTTGGTCGGTATCATTGTCGGGGAATTCTATGCCGCTTCCGAAGGAATCGGTTTCGCCATTTCCCAAGCCGGCGATACCTACCGTCTCCCTGACATGTTCGTCGGCATTATCATTCTGTCGCTGATTGCGATCATTCTGACCGAGCTGATGCGCAGGCTTGAGCTCACGGTTGCGCCGTGGCGCGCGGGCGACGAGGTACGCTGATGAAACCAGCCAAAATTTTTGCAGAGCACGAATCGTTAATACTCGGCTCCGGTTTTATCGTCCTATTACTTGTCGTATGGGAAAGCATTCCGCTCTGGTACACCCTGCCAAAGGGAATGGCGCTCTTTTTCACCACGCCCTCGAGAATCGCCGCATCTTTTTATCAATTGCTTCTCGATGGCACTATCGAGAAACACTTTTACATCAGCGCAGTCGCCTTTCTGGCGGGACTAGGCTTGTCCATAATTGTCGGGCTGCCGTTGGGGCTCGTCATGGGTAGGTCAGCGACTCTCGAGCATTTACTGGATCCCTATGTGACCGCAGCCAATGCCACCCCCAGAATCGTCTTTTTGCCACTATTGATTCTCTGGTTCGGAATCGGCATTTGGTCGAAGATCCTGATCGTCTTTGCTGGCGCAGTTTTTCCGTTGCTCATCAATACCTATGTTGGCGTCAAAAACGTCAACAGAGTTCTGGTGAATGTCGTGAGATCGTTTGGCGCTAATGAATGGCAAGTGATGAAAATTGTGGTGCTGCCGAATTCGGTTCCGTACATCATCGCCGGGCTGCGGTTGGCCATCGGGAGAGCGATCCTCGGGGTCGTGGTCGGCGAATTTTTTGGCTCGAGCCACGGATTGGGTTATATGATCGCCTCCGCCGCTACCAACTACAAGGTAGACGTCGTCTTCGTCGGCGTCGCAATCTTCATGGCGCTCTCGGTAATCCTAACTCTCGCCGTAAAGCAACTGGAATCCCGCCTAGCCAGCTGGCGTCCTGAAGCGGCAAAGAGTTTCTAGAGCTACCGGCTCTTTAGCGCTTATTGACCGTGGGTCACTTTGATCCCGGCTTACGCCCCATTTCCTTGAGAACTTCATTAACGATGCTCCGATCAACGAACTGATTTAGATCCGGCAGCGGTTTGCCCTGCGGCCAGCCGAGTTCGGGGGTGGTTCGGGACTCAAAAAGATCTTGGATCAGGTCGGGCGGCATTTCGGGGCTGTACTTGTCATAAACCTGGTTATAAATGCTTTCGACCACTTTGGCATCTTTGACTTCAAAATATTTCTCGATCACCTCCATCGTCCCTTTCTTGTTGTTCCTGATGTAATCCTCGGCCTTGATAATACCTCGGGTGAAGCGCTTGACGACGTCACGTTTCTCTTTAATGAAATCTCGATGGGTGAGAAACGTCCCCCCCAAGCGCGGAATATAGTCGCCGGTTCGCATAAGAATTTTCATGCCCTCTTTTTCCGCTCGCGCCGCGTGTGGAAATGATAGCACGCCGCCCTGAATCGAGCCTTGAATCAGGGCCGCAATGCGGTCGGGCTCGCCCGTAAAGCTGATCACTCGATAATCTTTGCCGGGCTGCATTTTGAAGTGCTTTCCGAGCGTGATGACAATCTCGCTGTAATCGGCGGAGCCAGGGCGACCCAGGCCCAAGGTTTTGCCGCGAAGATCCTCGACCCGCTTGATGTCCGGTGTCGTCGTCAACGTCCACTGTGAGATCAAAGATTCTCCCACGAAAAATACCAAGGGGGCGCCTTTGAGCATCGCTTCCGAACCCCCGCCAGGAATCGGCGTGAACTCGATCTCCTTGGCAATGGTCGCTCTGACCAACACACCCGCGGTCGCAGCGATAAAACTGGCGTCCAATCCCTCAGCCTTGAAAAGGCCTTTATCAATGGCGACGTAGGACGGGATGTGAAAGCCACTTCCACCGACGGTCCTTCCGACTTTGACCGATTGCGCGAGGATGGTCGTATGCCCGGCAAGTATCGAAATGGTCACGGCTGCGAGGGCGGTAAAGAAACGTTCCCTACAAATCACCTTACGCAGATTCATTTAGCTGTCTCCTTTCCAATCAAGCGAAGTGAGGCGAAATTGCACCTACAATAAGCCTGCCTCTAGTGCTAAGCAAGCTCTATCGCTGCTGTTTGACAGCGCCTGGACACCAACCTAATGTAAGCTTTGAATTGTTCAGGAGGCAAGAAATGAATATCCTCATCACTGGCGCAGGACTTATCGGCACCCACGCTGCCCGCCATGCCGTCGATGCCGGCAATAAAGTTGTTCTGTACGACTTATCGCCGAATCGGAACTATATTCATGAGATCGCCGGCAACGATCGGGTCGATGTGGTGGCGGCCGATATTCGCGACTTGCCGGCACTGCTCAGTGCGTTAGAGCAATTTAAAATCGACACAGTGGTTCACACAGCTGGGCTCATCGGATCGCGGGTTCAGGAGAATTCCTATACCGGCGCCACCAACAATATTCTCGGGACGATCAATGTCTTGGAAGCAGCTCGGCTGCGGCAACTCCGGCGGGTGGTCTACATAAGCACCTTTGGCGTTTATGATCGTTCGAAGATCGATGACAGTGTCGTCCGTGAGAGTCATCCCATCGGCGGCCACAATCTCTATGCGACAACCAAGGTATGCTCCGAGCACCTGGTTCACGCCTACGCGGCCCTATATAAGCTTGATACAACAATCCTTAGGCCCGGCGGCGTCTTCGGACGAGGTTTCTACGTCGGCGGTTCAACTGTCGGCAAAATCATGCGCGATCTGGCGCTCAACATCATCAAGGGTGAGCCTATCACCCTCGATGCCAATGCCTATGGGCACAACGAGTACGCCTATGGCAAAGATGTCGGGTTGGCAGTTTTTCTCGCCTGCCAGAAAGAAAATCTGAAGCAGCGAATCTACAATGCCGGCACGGGCGTAGTGACCGGACCTGAAGAGCTCGCCCAAATTGTCAGAGAATTATCTCCTAACGTCAAAGTCACTGTTTCGGGCTCCGTCAAAGCGGATAGGAACAAGACGATTCCGCTGGATCTTAGCGTGTCGAAGGCCGAACTTGGCTACGCGCCGCGCTTCCCGTTGAAGGAAGCGTTACGAGACTATATGGATGAGTTGTGGAAGCAAGGTTCGCGGGGATAAGTTAGCTGCTTAATCAGCTCTAGTTCTTGAAGCGAAATCGAAACATGAAATACAAAGCCGAAACCCCGTCTTTCCAAGTAATCTTCTTGCCCTCTTGGTAGGTGCGACCATGATACGAGATCGGCACTTCGTAGAAGCGGTAACCCTTTTTGGCTAGCTTCAGGGTGACTTCGGGCTCGAAGCCGAAACGATTCGATTCCAATCTGATGCTTTTGAGGACTTCAGCCCGAAACATCTTGTAACCCACTTCCATATCCGAAAGGTTCAAGTTGGTCAGCATGTTCGAGACCAACGTGAGCATCCGATTGCCCAACGAGTGCCAGAAGAATAATACGCGGTGCGCGCCCCCTCCGGCGAATCGAGTTCCATAGACCACATCGGCAAGACCTCGCTCGATGGGTTCCAACAGCGCCGGATAATCGTGCGGGTCGTACTCGAGATCGGCGTCCTGAATGATTATGACCTCGCCGCGCGCGTGATCCAACGCAACTTTGATCGCCGCGCCTTTTCCCTGGTTATGAGGCTGTAAAAAAACTCTAATTTCGTTCAGCGGGTCCGGCGCTCGCTCACTTTCTTTTTGAAGTCGGGTCAGAATTTCGCGGCTCCGATCTTTGGAGCCGTCATCGACCAGGATAATTTCTTTGGGTAGCTCGATAGAACGCACGCGGCGGACCACCTCTTCCAGGGTGCGCTCTTCGTTATAGACCGGGATTAGAACTGACAGCTTCACTGCTCGAATTCGCGCTTTTTAAGCTCACGAATATACGCAGAGAGCTTGGGGTCGGCATTTACCGCTTCGTTGAGTTTTGCCTGGAAGTCGGCGGCAGCTCGCTCCAAGGGGCTCATATCGAGACGAATGCCCAGCCATTGGGTAAGCCGCAGCAATAGCGCCAATGTGCCTCGTGGATTGGGCGACACAGAAAGGTAGTGAGGCAACGCGGCCCAGAGACTTAAACTGGGTATTGCAGCCTTACGACATACTTCGTTTAGGACGCCAATGATGCCTGTTGGTCCTTGATACCGAGACGGTACCAGATCGAGCTGTTCCATCAGTTTGGGATCTGTAGAGAAACCGGAAAGCGGAACGGGACGCGTGTATAGAACTTCGTCGAGATAGGCGCCCAAGGTGACCAGCATTCCAACTTGGCACTCGCGTATGAAGCGCAACATAGTTTCGGTAAATGCTCGCCATCGCAACTGCGGCTCTACGCCGACCCCAAACACGAAATCCGCCTGCGCGCCGATGCCCTCGCCATAAAAGAAATCGTACGAGGGCCAGTGAATCTCGCGTTCTTTGTTATCGTTTAAGCGAACCATGGGACGCTGCACCGAGAAGTCATAAAACTCTTCCGGATCGATGCTGGCGAATCTTTTGGCTAGGAGTTGATCGCACATATATCGAGAGGCGGTTGTCGCCGCCGAGCCAGCATCACTCCAACCGGCGAAAGATAAAATGAGAATGGGATTTTTTAGGCTGGGACGACTCTCAAAGTTGAGAGGTTCGATAACCATATCCGATCATAGCACACTGAAGCTATTTTATACAAAATTGTTATATGCTGTTCGGGCAAATGTTCTGCCGCATGGTTTGCAGGCGTGAGAATCGATGATCGCGCAGAGATGGGCGCCTTCTGCCTTCAATATATGGGGAGCCGATCGTTTGTCGTAACGACGACCATAGCACTCTGCAGAACAGCCGTCTTCAAGCTTTGCATGCTTAAATTCTCGAGACTGGAAGCCGATCATCAAAAGCTGGTATCATCATCGTTGACGATGGAGAGCAAGGCTGCTTTGATAACCGGCGGCGCCCGCGGCATTGGTCGCGCAGTGGCCCTGGATTTAGCGTCCCGCGGCTGGTCCGTGGCCATCTGCTATCGCACTAGCGTCGGCGCAGCGCATGAAGTGATCGAATCTATAAGCCGCCACGGCACGGCCGCGCTTGCGTTTCAATGCGATGTCTCGGACCCGCGCGCCGCCACCGCAATGGTCCGCGATCTGGAAAACCAGTGGGGGCGCATTGACGCGCTGATTAACAGCGCCGGTCCTTATCATCGGATCCCTTTGTTGGACGAAAGCAACGAGGGCTGGCATTCGATGTTCGACAACAACCTTCATCCGATTTTTTATTTGACCAAGGCGGTGGTTCCATTAATGAAACAACGCAACTGGGGACGCATCATTTGCTTCAGCATGGCGAATGCAGAGCAGCTGATGGCTCAACCGCAACTGACTGCACATTACATCTCGAAGGTCGGAGTGATTGTCTTAATGCGCTCGCTGGCTCGATTGGTTGCGCCCTATGGCATCACCGCAAATTGCATCGCGCCAGGGTACATAGATTCCGGCAGCGCACCCAAGGAGGAGTTGGAAGCCGCAATAAAACGCATTCCGGCCGGCTATATCGGTACGGTAGAAGAGACAGCGGCTGTAGTGCGTTTCTTAGTGTCTGACGAGGCTCGCTATATCAATGGCGCCAATATTCAGATCAGCGGCGCCTGGGGGATTTAATCTATGACTTGCTCTGAAATTCATACCAAAGCATTGGAGCTCGTGCAGCGGGCGATGAACCGCCAAATGGCGGGAGAGATCGAGGATTCTATCCGGCTGTACCGGGAATCGATCGCGCTTCACCCGACCGCGGACGCGCATACATACCTGGGCTGGGCGTACAGCTTCCAGGGACGGATTGACGACGCTATTGCGCAATGCGAGATCGCCATTCAACTCGATCCCCAATTCGGCAACCCGTATAACGACATCGGTGTTTATTTGATGCAACAGCAAAAGTTTGATGAAGCAATTCCCTGGCTGGAACGGGCAAAGCAAGCACGACGCTATGAGCCGCGCCATTTCCCGTACATCAATCTCGGCCGGGTCTATATGATCAAGGGAATGCTCCAAAAAGCGATCCAGGAGTTCCGCGAGGCAGTGAGACTCAATCCGGCGGATACAGAGCTTCTCCAGTTACTGGAAGAACTCGAAACCAAGCTACAGTAAGAGAAGAGCGGCCGTCTAACCGGTCCGCGGGTAAAGAGCGGAGCTTCGCCGTCTGGATTGCACCGCGTGTGATATACCGCGACTGCCTTTTTATGCATGGCTCCCGGAACCTCGCGAAATTTCCACGGAATAGCGCTACGCGAGTTCGCTAATTGCCGCGTCGAAGATTTCAACTGCTGTCGTACTTTCTTCCCGCGTGACGATGAGCGGCGGGCATAATCGCAGGGTGCTCTCTCCGCAGCCGAGCAAGAGTAGACCTCTTTCGAAACAATTCTTCATTACCTTATCGCGGAGCGAGCCGTCCGGCGTACCGCTTCCGTCGGCGCGGACGAATTCCACGCCAATCATCAGTCCCAAACCACGGACATCGCCGATCACCGCGTGCTTGTTCTTCAGTTCATTAAGTTTGTCCATCAAATACGCGCCCACCTCTGTGGCATTATGCAGAAGTCCTGCTTCGATCACGGCTATGCTCGCGAGCGCCGCGGCACATGCCACTGGATTACCGCCGAAGGTGGAACCATGAGTCCCCGGAGTCCACGTGCTGATCTCGCTCCGAGCGATCATCGCGCCCAACGGCATGCCGCTCGCAATGCCCTTGCCCGCGCAGAGAATATCGGGCTCGATACCCCAGTGTTCACAGGCAAACATCTTTCCAGTTCGTCCGAAGCCAGACTGAATCTCATCAGCGACGAGTAAGATACCGTAACGGCGACAGAGATCTTGAAGCATTCCCAGGTACTCGGGGGGAGGGACGATGTAACCGCCCTCGCCCTGAATCGGCTCGACAAAAATCGCCGCGACCTCCTGCGGCGTCACTTGATAGCGAAACAAAACTTTTTCCAGATAACTCACGCATCCGATCTCACAGGAACCATAATTGAGATGATAGGGACAGCGATGACAGAAAGCGTAAGGAGCATGATGAACTCCGGGCACCAGCGGGGAAAACTGCGCCCGGTGCGACGAGCGACTGGCGGTCAAGGATAGGGCACCCATAGTGCGGCCGTGAAAAGCGCCATCAAAGGCGATCACGTGCTGCCTTCTGGTGGCGAAACGCGCCAGCTTGAAGGCGGCTTCCACCGTTTCAGTGCCCGAGTTGGTGAAGAAAACTTTCTTGGTTCCGGTTCCAGGCGCCAGCTGGCTAAGCTTCTTCGCCAGCTCCATCATGGGTTCGTAGTAGAAATCACTACCGCAGATATGCAAAAATTTGCGAGCCTGCTCTTCGATGGCTTGAACTACGCGCGGATGAGAATGGCCGGTATTTGCGACGGCAATACCGGCCATAAAATCGAGAAAAAGATTCTCATCGACATCTTCGACCACCATCCCTCGACCTCGCTTCATGACCAGCGGATAAACGCGACCATAAGCCGGCGCGGTATATTGGCGATCCTTTTCGATGATAGCCTGCGCGCGGGGTCCGGGGAGTTTGGTCTTGATTAAAGGCACTTTCATAGAGTTCTCCATGCTGTCGCATTGTGAAATCGCAGGCAATCTCGGGCCGCGTGAAACTCATTCCGCATTATCGATCTGCGCCTTCTGCAACCTGCCCGAATAATCTACATAAATGGATTTCCATTCGCTGAAGATGTCATAGACGGTGGTGCCGGCTTCACGATGACCGTTGCCGGTATCTTTGACGCCTCCGAACGGCAGATGCACTTCCGCGCCGATGGTGGGTCCATTGATGTAAGTGATGCCTGCCTCGATATCGCGCATGGCGCGAAAGGCTCGGTTGACGTCAGCGGTGTAAATCGAACTGGACAGGCCGTAGCGAGTGCCGTTTAGCACAGCGATGGCCGCATCAAAGTCCGGCACTTCGATGACCGAAAGCACCGGTCCGAATATTTCTTCTTGGGCGACGCGCATGTTCGGCGTGACTCGATCCAATATCGTCGGCTCAAAGAAAAATCCGTTCGCGCATGCGCCGATATCATAGGCCGAGCCGCCGATTAGCACGCTGGCGCCTTCTTGCCGGCCAATTTCCATGTAGGATTGAACCTTGTCGCGCGCCGCCTGGTTGATCAGCGGCCCGATTTCGACGCTTTCATCCAAACCGTCGCCGATCTTGATTTTTTCGATTCGCGCCACCAGCCTATCGATGAATTCGGTTTTGATATCATGATGCAAAATCAGCCGGCTGGTGGCGGTACAGCGCTGTCCGGTTGTACCGAACGCGCCCCACAACGCGCCCTCGACGGCAAGGCCCAGGTCGGCATCCTCCATAACGATCTGGGCGTTTTTCCCCCCGAGCTCAAGCGAGACGCGCTTGAGCGACTGACCGCAGGCAGCAGCAACCTCTCGCCCCACAACGGCGGAACCGGTAAACGAAACCAAATGCACGTCCGGATGGCGCACCAGCGCGACGCCGACTTCTTCGCCGCGCCCCTGAACCAGATTGACGACCCCAGGAGGCACACCCGCCCGTTGGAGAATCTCAAAAAGCTTAACGGCGGTATACGGCGTATCCTCGGCCGGCTTGAGCACCACGGTGTTGCCGCAAATCAGCGCCGGAAACATCTTCCATGTTGGGATTGCCATCGGAAAATTCCATGGCGTGATCAATGCGCAAACACCAACCGGCGCTCGCACCGACATGGCGAACTTGTCGGGCAGCTCCGATGGCGTCGTTTCGCCGAAAAGCCGCCGGCCTTCACCGGCCACATAAAAAGCAGTGTCGATGCCCTCTTGCACGTCGCCGCGCGTTTCTTTCAGAACCTTGCCCATCTCGCGGGTCATAATCCGGGCGATCTCTTCTTTATGCGCCTTTAAGAGTTCGCCGACTCTATAGAGCAGTTCTCCGCGTTTCGGCGCAGGCACAAGACGCCAACTGGCGAAAGCCTTCTTGGCCGCCGCCACCGCAGTATCGACGTCACCCTGATCGGAAGCTGGAAAAAGACCGACAAGGTCGTTGCGGTTGGCCGGGTTGCGATTCTCGATAACCTGTCCGGCTTGCGCCGGCAGCCATTTGCCATCGATATAGTTTTTAAATACTTCAGACATGACTATTCCCCGCTCCTAGGTTGGCTGGCTTCATCTACCAAGGGTGACAACTGACGACAATAGCAAACCCATTCTAGAACCGGCCCGGCGCGAACACAACGTCAGCGATCGGGCGAAGATTGCTAAACTCGTGTAATTCGTTGATTTTTGACAATCAATCAGTTAGCTTCTGGCAACTCGCCAGCCGAGAGATAAGCGGATAGGGCGAGCCGTCAACTTTAACGAGCAGAAGGAGACTCTATGTTGCAACTTTGTTGTTTGTTTACGGCAGCAGTCGTCGGATTGTTTTCGGTCCAACCGGCCGCCGCCGCGGAAGACTTCTATAAAGGCAAAACCGTCAGAATCGTTGTCGGCTTTTCCGCAGGCGGAGGATTTGATACTTACGCCCGCGCCATAGCCCGGCATATGGGCAAACATATCCCCGGGGAACCGGCGATCATCGTCGAAAACATGACCGGCGCCGGCAGCCTAATCGCGGCAAATCACGTCTATAAGGCTGCCAAACCGGACGGCCTCACCATCGGTCACTTCATCGGCGGACTGTT
>JAICEJ010000018.1 GCA_025924215.1 Candidatus Binatia bacterium | reverse complement strand
TGCCGCCCTACACGCAATGGGGAGAAAACCCGGCAGTCTTTATCAGGGCATTTCAAAATTCCTGGCTGCTTATTGCCGGGCTAACGGTGATTGCAATCGTGGCTTCATCGATGCGTGGGGTCGACAAGCGCCAGGGGCAAGGTTCTTAGTCGCCATCAATAGAGTTTCTACCGCGTTTTTCGCGATTCCATTTTCTGATTCAGAAGGCTGAAGTTGAACTCTTGAACAAAACTATTTATGGCGCAAAGCAGGTTGAAAGTTTAGCTTGCGGGCAACTCACCCCCTGTAACCACCGACCAGCGCTCGCCTGCCGCCATCCCAGAAAGATTGCACATCCCTGAAGCCTGCGTCTTGTAGCCAGGCGAGCTGGTCTTCCCTTGAAGGAGTCATTCGATCGAAATTTAGAAAGAGACCACCGGTTTTGATCAACAAAAAAGTTTCCGCGTAGATCGATTTGATGATCTCCGGTGATCGCACATTATGGATGGCTATGGCCGATACGACCGCGTCGAAAGTCCCTTTTATCTTCTGACGCCAACCGGGTTTGCTGAAATCACAAAGAACATAGTCGAAGCGTCCCGTAAGATGTTCCATGCGCTCGCGACCGAGCTTTGCCATCTCTTCGGATCCGTCTTGGCAGAGCGCTGTGGAGTTGGGAAAATGCTTGAGCAAGAACTGGGTTAGTGCGCCGTAGCCTGCGCCCAAATCCAATATTGTGAGAGCCGCCTGTGAATCGTCAGACAGAGTTCTCGCGATCAAGAGAAAGATCTCTTTCCGTTCTACCTCCCGTTTATCCTGACCCTCTGCCCATTGATTAACGTATTGTTGAGAACTCCAGTCATGATGATCCCAAGGGTCAACTAACTTTGCCATCGCGGGTCTCCTCGAATGGACTGACGCCGTTCAGCCGCGCCTCGATCGAAGGGTGAGCCTGAAGAAGTGAAGACACCTAGACGAACAGCTTCAATGATGTCGTTGGTGCTCGATGCCCCGCTGGCATCTTTCCAGGCGTTCGCTTCAAAACTGTGTTTGCAGGCCGTTCCAAGGCACAGGCCCATTTGTCTTCGCTCCGGAGGGCTCGCCCTTCGATCGTCGTCACCAGGACATATTCCGGGCTAGCTGTGCTGCTTCACCCAATCAAGGATGACCGCGTTGGTTTCTTCCGGCGCTTGCCAGAAAAAGCCGTGCGATTGGCCGTGTAAGATTTTCATCACCGCACCGGGAATACGATCCGCAAGTACCTGGGATTGGGCCACGTGATTACTGCCACTCCTATCAGCATCGCCGATCAGCACTAATGTCGGCGCCTTCACGTCACCCAAACGATGCGTACCCTCGAAATTGTGGCGCGCCATACAGAGGTGAATAAACTCCGGTAGCTTCGCATGAGTTGCCCATGCCAATCTGTAGAACTCTTCGACTTTGTCGCGGTTGTGCCTGCGGTAATCTTCGGTAAAGAACGTGTCTGATTCACAGATCTCATTGTAAATAAACTTTTCGAAACCCAGTTCAACCATTTCGAGAACCAGCCGATGCGGCAGACCGGGAATGCAATCAGCACCCAGTCGCGCTGCCGGACCTGAACCGCTCGCAGCCATGATCAGACTTTTTACCCGACCCGGAAAGTTCTCTGTCATTGATAAGGCGATCCTGCCGCCCATGGAGTGACCCAAAAGGTGAGCGCTGGGAGTTTCCAGATGATCCATTAAGGCTACTATGTCCACGGCCATTTGCTCGATTGTAAAAACCTCTTGCATCGCAACGGATCGACCACAACCGCGTGGATCAAAGAGAATCAAATTCAAGGAATGCGCCAGCGGTATTTGTGACGGCTTCCAAACATCGCTGGAATAAGCCGTTGATGGCACCAAAACCAACGGCTCGCCTTGACCGTGAGATTCGTAGTAAAGATCAACACCGCTCGGCAGTTTCACGTTCGGCATAAAACTTGATCCTTTCAAACGAAACAACGAATACGTATAAGAACATGACGTCCCAGATCTCGACGATTGATGGTTGACGTGGATCCCTTTGAGTCCCCAGTCCGGTCGAGCTTGCGAGATACCGCTACCTTGCAGACGCTGGTTTGTAGAACCCTTCCTTCTCCAACTGACTCACGAACCGCGTGTCTAGAAAATCATCAGGCTTCGCTTGTTTTCCCTTTGCATCCGTCGAGGCCAATTCACTGATGATGGTTTCGAGGCCTTTTTTCGTCGCATAGGGAACCGTCTCGATGTAGCTCCGCGCTTCGCCATAAGTCGCTTCCAAAATATCCGGATCTTTGATCCGCGCATACTTTTGAATCGCTCTTATGCCGACCGCCTTGTTGGCTTTGAGCAATTGGACTCCTTCGCTATAGCCCCGGATCAGCCGCCGCGTTAGGTCCTCATTCGCCTTTACGAAAGTACGAGTGGAACCGATCGCGACGGAGACGTATTCGGGACCCTCCTTGGTAAGATCAATCAGTTCGTTGAGCCCGGCTTTACGCGCGCGAAAATTCGTTGGTGGTGATAAGGCGCCGGCCTCGATCTGACCAGCCATGATCGCGATCAGGATATTGGGCACATCGACTAACTGAAGTAACTGATACTCTTCCGGCCTTAGCCCCATTTTTGACATTGTCCAGAGGGTTACGCTATGTGTCGAGGATCCCAAGCGTGTGATACCGATCTTTTTCCCTCTCAGCTCGGCAAAGTTTTTAATCTCCGGCCGCGACATAAAGGAAAACACCAGCCGATTAGCGACGCCGGCAAGAATGACGACGTCGATTCCCTTCAATCCCGCCTGCACCGAATTACGGCCATCCATGTAAGTAAACGCAATCTCGCCGGCGAGCATTGTCTGAATTGCCCGCGACGTCGAAGGAATATGCACCAGCTCCGCTTCGACGCCGTTCTTTTTAAAAAGTCCCTCTTCCTGCGCTACCCAGGTGCCAGCCATGTTGCTGGCAAACGAAGTCCAGGCAATCCGCGTCTTCATTTGCGCGGCCAAATTTGAAGGAATCGCCGTTGCGATCACCAATGCCACTGCGATATTGAATTGGATCTTCATGGTCGATGCCTCGGGCTGTTTCGATGAGAATGGCAGCTCAATATCATGAACCTTCTCGACCGTCGAGACCAAGTATCAAGGGCCGAATCGATGGCGCTGCAAACGCGCTCTATAGACTATCGAAATGTTCACTGATCGTTGTATGATCGCAAAGCCAATTCCCTAAACTGGTGAGTGTAGGCCCGTGATCCGGCAAAAAAGGAGCTCAGCATGAAACAGCTCGTCAGCGCTCTTCTAGTGATCCTCTTCCATACCTCTACGATCTTTGCCGCCGACAGAATGCGCATCGCCTATAGCTCAATCAGCGGCGCCTACATCGGCATCTGGGCCGCTCGTGAAGCCGGCTTCTTCGCCAAGGAAAATTTAGATGATCAGATTATCTTCATTCCCAGCGCGACGCAGCTTTCTCAGGTGATCGTCGCCGGCGACGTGGACATCGCTTCGTTAGGGGGTGGACCGATCATGGCGGCGGCAATCAGCGGCGCCGATATGAAGATCATCGGTAACAACGTGAACAAGATGATCTTTTCGATTCATACCAAGCCTGAAGTGAAGAGTATTCAGGAACTACGCGGCAAACGCATCGGTGTGACGCGATTCGGTTCCAGCTCCGACGTTTCTGCCCGTTACGCGTTGCGAAAACACAACCTCGACCCGCAAAAGGACGTGGTCCTTCTTCAGCTGGGTTCCATGACCTCGATCTTCGGGGCTTTGAAGTCAGGCGCTATCGAGGCGGCCTTGGTTTCGCCGCCGACACAGTTTCTTTCCGAGAGCTTGGGTTTTAAAGAACTGGTAAGCGTCACGGATATGGACTACGCCTATCCGAATCCAGCGATGGCAGTGCCAGGCGCGTTGATCCGCAACAAACCCGATTCCATCGACCGCTTCATGCGCGCTTATGTGAGAGGTGTACACCGCGTGAGAACCGCTCGTGAGTTTGCTATCAAAACGTTGGCTAAGTACACCACGGTCACGGACCCGGTGTTACTCGGCAAAACCTACGACTTTTACGTCGGCAAAGTGGTCGAGCCGGCGCCTTACGTCAACATGACAGGCCTGCAAAACGCTCTCGACGATCTGGCGCGTTCGGTACCCGCGGCGAAAACCGCCAAGCCCGAACAGTTTGTTGACATGCGTTTTCTCGAGCGGGTGGAAAAGAGCGGGCAGCTCAAAGAGCTCTACAAGAACTAGAACAGCGTCGACAACGTTTTGCCGGCAAAAGCTCAACCGAGCGCACGCGGTCGGCTGCTTGAGCGAATGAAACGATTTAAAACAGTTCGACGCTATACATCACCCGATGCAAATCCTTCGTGCGGGCCCGGCTGCGGCTCCTGGTGGGAAAATCTGGTCGCGGCGCGCGCGATCGCCCTTGCTCAACCGAATATCGATCGCCCTGATATTTTCTTCCAGATGAGGGCGCGTCTTGTTGCCTGGGATTAGAAGTGATGTCGTCGCCTTGCGCCATGAACCAGGAAGACGATCGGGCTCGACAGCCACTGCTCTGAGCTGAGCGATGGTTCCGACAAAAACGTGTTTGCAGGTTTGTGTTGCCGTGTCATGGGGCAGCGCTGTGAAAGTCCGGATTGTGTTTTGACTATCGCCGAAAGATCTGTCGATACTCTTCTTTCTTTTTTGAGTATTGATCCGCCGTCATGGAGACCACTTGCACAAACCTACCGGCGACTTGCTCCGCGCCTTCTATGGGCGGATAAATCCCCGGACGGTTGACGAACTCACCCACGTTGGCCATTATCTCCGAGCTCTCCTGGCCGAGGAAATAGTCGACGAAAAGCCTTGCCGAATTGGGATGCGGCGCTTTGTTGGTAAGACCGATGTAATTGCCGTCGCCCAAATATACAGGAAGTCCTTTCACGTAATCCATCGGTGCGCCTTTTCGATTCCACAGATGAACATACTTCACGTAAGCAACACCCAAAGGCACTTCTCCCGAGGCGACGCGCTCGCCGACCGGCACCATTGAATCCAGCATAAGCGGCTCCAGAGCGGCGAGCTTTTTTATCCAGTCATTGGCTTTCTGAGTCGAGCCGAAGACGAAATGGAGACTTGAGAGCCAATCGATAGTGGTGTCGTGGAGAGTCGGATTCCCCATGGCGATCTTCCCTTTCCACTTTGGGCTGACGATATCCTCGTAAGATTTTGGCGCATCCTCCGGCTTAATCATGTTTTTGTTGTAGATGAAGCCGATGATCACGCTGCGATAGTTGGGGCCAAAGAAGTCGTCAATCAATTTCTTGTCATACTCCTTCGCCGACGGCGACACGTAACGAGCCAAGAGTCCTTTCTCTTTGTTTATGAACTTCATTGGCTCCGCTGTGGTGTAAACGACATCCGAGCTCATTTTACCGGTGCGGTGCTCGGTCGTGATTCGATCGATGATCACCGTCGACGAGCCGCGGAAGTAGTTGGTCTTAATGCCATACTTCGCCTCGAATCCCTTGTTGATGGCCGCGGCGACGTCATTTTCGAGCGATCCGAAAACGGTGACCTCGGCTTCTTTCTTGGCGCCCTGGATGAGATCTGGAGTTTGTGCGCAGGTTGGTTCGGCGAGTATCATCAACAACGCAACGAGCAAAAATAATCGAGTCATGCCAAAGCACGCTGTTCGATAAGATTTCATGATCTCCTCCGTTGCGCTTGGCCAGCGCTTCGAAAATCAAGAATCAGAAGCCACAAAGAGCACGCGATCGGCCGGCAAATCCAATGGCAACCGGTCCCAGCTGTCGCCCTGATCCAGGCTGACCAGTATGTCTCCATGTCCTTTCTGGGTGGCGTCTGCCGAGCGGCCGCGCGAGACCGCGCCAAGACCGGCATAAACGATAGACGGATCTTCCGGATGTTGCGCCAATGCCCAGACCATCTGCTGCATGTTTTCCGGCAGCCACTTTCCCACCCCGACACGCTCCCAACTCTCGGCAAAATCGCGGCTACGAAAGACCGCGCCCTGAGCGCGCTCCGGGCGATCCCAAAACCCAGGCGACTTGTCTGCCGTGGCCACCAGCATCGCCGGCGTGGCGCCGGGCAAAAAAACAAAATCGTGGAAGTAGTCCCGCGAGAAGCCCGTCTCGGCGCGCTGCCAACCCTGGCCCGGATCGCTACTTTTAAAAAATCCTCGAGCGGTAGCGACGAAATAAAGATCTTTGCGGCTGGGCGCACTGCTGATGTGATGGACATCCAAATAGTCAATGCCGCCGCTGACATCCTGCCAGGTCTTGCCTCTGTCAAAGCTGCGGATGATCCCGCCATGTTCCAAGCAGACGTGGAGAATTTTAGGATCATCGGGGTGCACGAAGATATGGCGTACATGCTCTCTGTGCGGAGGCCGCGGATAGCTCCATTTGGCTTTGACTTGTGAAGGCAGATCCTGAACGCCCGTCAATTCCTCCCAGCTCTCGCCGCCATCCTCGCTGCGGTAAAGGTGAATCGGTTCGATACCCACATAGATGACTTGCTCATCCTTGGGATCGACGGTGACGGCGCGGACGTTGCCTTCGAACATCCGGCACCAACTCTTACCGGCATCTTCGGTGCGATAGAGACCGTCTTGAGTGACGCCGAGATAGACGACGTTGGGTCGACTGCGGAGCCCGTCTATTGAATCGATGGTGCCGGTCTCGAAAGAAACGGCGATACGATCCCAGGAACTATTTTTGGAACGCCAGACGAACAATCCCTCTTGGGTACCGGCATAAATTCGAACTGGACTTGGCATGACAAAACTCCTTTTTCACCCAATTCGCTGGGACCACTTATCGGTTATCCGATTATTCGGCCCTCCCACAAAACTCCACTACTCCAGTCCGCCCTAACTCCAGCGCCCTCACTCTTCCGCCAATTCTTTGACCGCGGCCAGCACTTCGCGATAGGTGCCGCACCGGCAAAGATTCCCCGAAAGATAATCACGTGCCTGTTCTTCGCTGGGATGAGGGTTATCCGCAAGCAGTCCCTTCACTGCCATGATCATGCCCGGCGTGCAGTATCCGCACTGAAAAGCTTGATGTTTCAGAAATGCGCTCTGCACCGGGTCGAGTTCGCCGCTGTGCGACAAACCTTCGATGGTAGTTACTTTCTTGCCCTCGGCATTGCTGGCGAGCATGAGACAGGAGCTCACCGGCCGCCCATCGACCAGTACGGTGCAGGAACCACAGACTCCGACGCCACAGCCTTCCACGGAACCCTGAAGCGAGAGATTCTCGCGTAGGAACTCCAACAGCGTCTGATTCGGTCTAACGGCGACCACTTGCTGCGATCCATTGATCGTGGTCAAGATGGTGATCGTCACTTAACTTCGCTCCTTGCCCGCGTTAAGCATCGCGATAATCTTGTCCGGCTTGATCGGTAAGTCTCTTATCCGAATGCCGCCCAGCGCATTGGCGACGGCATTGCCGATGGCCGGGGCTACCGACGGCAACGCTGCTTCTCCCATTCCCTTGGCACCGAAGGGGCCGTCCGGGTGGGGCGTTTCGACCAACACGGAATGAAACTCCATTGGATGATCTTCCATTGACGGCAGCATGTACTCCAGGAAGTTACTGTTAATCGGCTGGCCGTTGTCATAGACCATTTCTTCAAAGAGCGCCGAACCCATGCCCGACAACATCGACCCTTCGTTCTGCAGCCCGCACTGTTTGGGATGAATCGCTTTGCCCACGTCCACCGCTGTCACGATATTCAAGACACGCACCTTGCCTGTTTCGACATCGACTTCGACTTCGGCGCCGCAGGCGGAGAAGAACCAGAATGCCGCGGCCTTTCCCTTTCCGGTCTTAGGGTTCAAGCCGCCCTCACTCTTAAAGCAATAGCCGCCGAACATGCTGCCGACTGACGATCCAAAGCGCGCCTTGAAGAGCTCCGTAATGGACAGCCGTTTATCGGGAACGCCACGCACCAACACAGCGCCTTCCCTTAACTCTAAATCTTCGATCCGCGCCTCGAGTTTCTTCGCCCCGATTTCGAGCAACTGATTTCTGATCTCGCGCGCCGCTTTCTGCGCCGCCTGACCCATATGAAAAGTTGTGCGGCTTGAGCTCGTCGATTTATCGTAGGGCGTGATGGCAGTATCCGGAGAGCTCACCGAGACTTTCTCAAACGGCAATCCTAGCTCGTCGCCGACGATTTGCGCCAGCGAAGTCAATGCCCCCTGCCCCATATCGACGCTGCTGGTAAGAAGAATAACTGAACCGTCGGCGTTCAGACGCACGTTAGCTGACGAAGTCGTCGGCGTGGTCGTGCTTTTGATCGTAACCGCAAGCCCTTTGCCGCGGACCACCTTGTTTCCAGCCGGTCGTGCTGATTGTTCTTCCTTCCCTTTCCAGCCGATCGCTGCAGCGCTGCGCTCCAAACAATCGGTGATGCCGACGGAAACCAGCTTTTCGCCGGTGACGAATACATCACCCTCTTTAACGAGGTGTTTCAGGCGCAATTCTAAAGGATCGATGCCAAGCCTGCGCGCGATCTCGTCCATCTCTGATTCGTAAGCCCAACAGACATGAGAAACGCCGACACCGCGAAACGGTCCGGTGGGCGGCAAATTCGTGTAAACAGAGTAGGTCGATAGACTCCGGTTGGGAATATTGTAGGGACCGCTTGAGACATAACAGCCGGTTTTGGCGTTGACCGGCCCGTTGAGCGCATAAGCGCCGATTTCATAAAAGACCTCGACTTGACGCGCGACGATGGCACCGTCGCGTTTTACTCCGGTTTTGATTTTCACCGCCGCGCCGTAGCGTCTGCCGGTGAGAAAAACCTCATCCCTGGTCAAAACCCACTGCACCGGGCGGCGCGCCTTGCGTGCGAGTAGCGCCAGAGCGGGCTCCAGCCTTGCATGGGTCTTGCCGCCGTACCCGCCACCGAGAAGTGGAACGATCACCCGTACCCGGTTTTCCGGCAATTTGAAAATATGCGCCAGCTGCTCCTGCACGCCGGAGGGATTTTGCGAGGCGGAATGAACCACCAATTTGCCGTCCGGCTCCCAATAGGCGGTCGCCGCATGGGGCTCTATATGACCGTGCTGCACCGGCGGCAGCATATAGGTATTCTCAAAAATCTCTTCGGCTTCTTGAAAACCTTTTTGGATGTTGCCGTCGGCGACGCGGAACACGCTGCACACGTTGCCGCCCAACTCGAAATTGAATTCCTCGCGGTGCACGCCTGCATTGGTCTCATTGCGCTGCTCGTGCAGTACGGGCGCGCCAGGCTTGGCGGCTTCGAGAAGATCGAATACTGCCGGCAACTCTTGGTAGTCCACTTCGATTAAATCCAGCGCCTCTTCGGCAATCTCGCGGCTTTCCGCTGCTATGAGCACGACCACTTCACCGACATGGCGCACGCGATCGGTAGCGACTACGGGTTGATCGTCGACCACCGGTCCAAAATAAGAATTTAAACCGGTTAAATCCTCGTGAGTGACGACAGCAACGACGCCGGAATATTTTTCCGCCTTGCTCGCGTCCACCCGCAAAAGCTTTGCGTGCGGATACGGGCTGCGCAGCGCCTTGGCATAGAGCATGCGCGGCAGTATGAGGTCAGGCGCGTAGTTCACCGCTCCGGTCACCTTGGCCAGCCCTCCTACCATTGCGACATCTGTACCGACCAGAGACATTCTTCGGTTCCTTTTTAGACTCCCGCCAGAGCGGTTAGCGCCCGGCGAGTTAGCACATGAACCAAGTGGCGCTTGTAATCGGCGGTCCCGCGCAAGTCATCGATCGGATCAACGTTACGGCTGGCATCGTTGGCGATGCGCTCGATCAACTCCGATGTAAGCCGCTCCCCGCGCGCCATCGATTCGCCGCTTTGCATCCGCAGCGGTTTGGGTGACACCGCACCAATAACCAAACGAAGTTCATGGCAAATGCTGTCGTCCATGCTCGCTAAGGCGGCAATTCCGACGCAGGGCCGCTCTTCCGAGGAGCCGGTGGTAAATTTAGTGTAGGTGCCGCGGAGATGATCGGAGGGCGGAACGATCAATGCCGACACCAATTCTCCCGGCTCGATCGCGGTCTCGTAACTGCCTTTCAAGAAGTCGGATAATTTCATCCGGCGCATTCCTGTGCGGCTCAAAAGTTCGACGACAGCCGCCAGCGCCACTAGAACCGTAGGCGGGTCAGATTGATAGTCGCCGTGCGCCAGGTTGCCGCCTATGGTAGCCATGTTGCGAATGCGAATGTTCGCAACTACATGGCACGCTTCAGCGAGCACCGCATAGTGTTTTCGTACTAGGGGCGAGGCTTCGATATCATAGATTGTCGTCAGTGCGCCGATGCGCAGCCCGGTTTGTGCGCCATAGCTGATGTCGCCGGCGCCTTGGATTTTTTTCAAATTAACAAGGGTTTTTGGAACGAAGATGCCATGTTTGATCAGAGTCAAAAGCGCCGTACCACCGGCGATAGCTTTGGCATCGTCATTGTTGGCGATGAAAGCGCAAGCATCCTCGAGGCTGGTTGGTTCTACTAAATCGAAACGTCGCATTGCTTGGCTTTGCTGATCTCGCAACGGAAAATGATCGTCGCGTCGGTGAAAACGCTACTATCACAGAGTCAAGCAGTGTCAAGCATCTTCGTTGACGCCCAGCTCCAACGGGTGTTATGAACGAAGCAGCTAACAATGACCTATCACCAAGACAACTTAAGACAGAGGTTTGATCATGCTCAAGATCGATGCCGATGCCCACGTCCTTGAAACGGAAAAAACTTGGGAATACATGGAAGGCCGTGAGCGCAAATTTAGACCCCAGGTCGTCGGTTCCACCGATGGTTCTTCGGATGACGAGTATTGGTTGGTTGACGGCACGCTGCGGCTGAAATCACGCAATGTCGGCAAGAACACGCCGATCGCTTCGCGGGAATTGCGCGATGTCACCGCCCGTCTCAAGCATATCGACGAGCTCGGCGTCGACATTCAAGTCATTTTTCCAACAATTTTTATTATCCCGCTCACGCCTCGGCCGGAAATCGATCTCGCGCTATGCCGCAGCTATAACCGCTGGATGGCGGATATCTGGCGGCAGGCAAAAGATCGGCTGCGTTGGGTGGCGGTGTTGCCGCTGCTCAGCATGGACAAAGTTTATGACGAAGCAAAGTTCGCTAAGGAGAACGGCGCGGTCGGTATTTTTCTGCGCGGATCGGAATGCGATCTGCTGCTGAGCGATTCCTACTTTTTTCCCCTGTACGACACGGCCAGTCGATTGGACTTGCCGGTCTGCATTCACTCCGCTACCGGCAGTCCGATCTTGTTCAACTACTTTAAATACGAAACCATCGGCTTTTCGAAGTTCAAGCTGGTACTCGTGGGCGCATTTCACAACCTGATCATGGACGGAATCCCCGAGCGTTTTCCAAGACTGAAGGTGGCCTTTCTCGAAGTCAGCGCGCAATGGCTCCCCTACGTGCTAACCGATCTCGCCAAGCGCTATCACCTCCAGGGCAGAGAATTGAATAAGAAAGACTTGCTGCGCGAGAGCCGCTTCTATGTCGGCTGCGAGACCAGCGATGATCTTCCATATATCATTGGTCATGCCGGAGAAGACAATCTGGTGGTCGGTACTGATTACGGCCATGCCGATAGCGCCACTGAGCTCCTGGCGCTGCGTGGTGTGTTGGACGATACCCGGTTAAGCGGCTCGATCGCTAATAAGATAGTCAGTGATAACGCCCGGGCACTTTATGGGTTGTGATCGATTGGAAATGCGAGCCTCCGAAGTGATAAATCAAAATACAACCTCAAAGCAGAGCATAGAATGCATACAGAGTTTTCTCTAAAAACCTTTTTCCTCGCCCTCTGCGCCGCCGCGGTAAATTCTCCGATGCGAATCGGTACATACATGCGCCGTCATAGCTAATCCGCATGATAGAGGAATCCGCATCATGAAAGTTCTCATCACCGGCGGAGCCGGCAAAGTTGGCCAATGGCTCGTCCGCGAGCTGCTCAATAATCCCACTTACGAAGTCACCGTGTTCGACCGCACACCCGGACCGGAACGCGGCATAGTCAAGTATCTAGTTGGCGACATCCAAGATCTCGGCCAAGTCATCGAGGCGATGGCAGGCGCCGAAGCCGTCATTCACCTTGCGGCCATTCACAATCCTAACATCGCGACTACCACCGTGACCTATCAAACCAACGTCGTCGGCACGTTCAACGTTCATCATGCCGCCTTCCGCCTCGGCGTCAGACGAGTCATCTCCGCGAGCAGCAATGCTATCGTCGGCTGGAGCTATGGCGAACGCTTCATGCCTGAGTACCTTCCCATCGATGAAGATCATCCGCTACGACCTGAAGATGTCTATGGTCTATCAAAACAGATCGGCGAAACCATCGCCCGTTCTTACACCCGCAAGGGTTTAGAGACCGTTATGTTGCGCCCAAGCGGTGTGGTGACTCCGGACGAGCTCGAACAAATGAAAAAAGACCAAGGCCGTCGAGCGAGCGGCTTCCACGCATACAGTTACGTGGATGCGCGAGATCTGGCTGTCGCGTTTCGACTGGCAATCGAGCGCGCGATTCCAAGCGGCACCATCTTGTTCATCGTCGCCGACGATAGCACTGTCGCCGAACCGCTCTGCGAACTTTATCCGCGGATCATGCCGAGCATCGGCGACAAAGCCCGCGCTCTGACAGGCAGCAAGGGAGCATACTCCAACGCCCGCGCCAAACGATTGCTCGGCTGGCAACCCGTTCATTGTTGGCGCAGCGGATGAAAGGATCGAACAGAGAAGCATCCCTTCGTGCGAAAATAGCGAAGAGCGGATCGTGACGTGGACCAAGAACAATTAGCACGGATTGAGACGATCTGAACCTATCTCAGACATTCACCCGATGCAAATCTTTCGTGCGCGGCCCGGCCGCGGCTCCTGGCGGGAAAATCTGGTCGAGACGCGCGAGATCGTCCTTGCTCAACCGGATATCCGTCGCCCTGATATTTTCTTCCAGATGACGGCGCGTCTTGTTGCTCGGAATTGGAATGATGTCGTTGCCTTGCGCCAGCAGCCAGGCCAGAGCGAGCTGCGCTGGAGTCGCAGTTTTTTCTTGGGCAAAAGCTTCGAACTGCCCCAGGAGTTTCAGGTTGCGTGCTAGATTCTCCGGCTGGAAACGCGGATGATTGCTGCGTCCGTCGCCATCTGTCATGTCCTTGACATCGTGGACAGCGCCCGCGAAAAACCCGCGTCCGAGCGGTGAGTAGGCCATGAAGCCCATGTTGAATTCCCGGCATGCGGCGATATTTCCTGCTTCCGGATCACGCGACCACAACGAATATTCCATCTGCAGCGAAACAATCGGGTGAACTTTGCGCGCTCGATTTATTGACATCGCGCTCGCTTCCGACAACCCGACGTACCGGGTTAACCCGCGCTGCACGAGTTGCGCCATAGCGCCTACCGATTCTTCAACCGGGATATTCGGATCGACCCGGGACATGCAGAAAATATCCAAGCAATCTATGCCCAGCCGCTTAACGCTCTGTTCGCAATTTTGTGTCAAGTATTCAGGCGTGCTGCCGCTGCGCATGCCACTGGCGTCCGGCGCGCGCGGGCTGCCCGATTTTGAATGAATGACTATCCGCTCGCGCCTGCCCTTGAGAGCCTTGGCAATCAGCTCATGGTTGTGACCGCTGCCGTAGCTAGCCGAAGTATCGATGAAATTGATACCGAGATCGAAAGCTTGGTGCAGTGTAGCGATGGATTCATTGTCATCCGCCGGCCCATACACCCCCGACATACTCATGCAGCCGAGTCCCATTCGCGAAACCTTGAACTCACTCGTGCCGAATTGTACGTATTCCATGCATCTTCCTCCAACAACTCTCTAAGCAAACGGTCTCACCTAGTTTGGTTATCGACTTGAACTGTTGAACCTGATGAACCTCGTAGCGGTCCACTGTTGGACGTCGAACTTGTCTATTTAACTTCTTGGCTGAACGGCTTCTTAAGCATCCAGTTCACGATTTGCTCGACGGTCTCGGACTCCTTGCCCAAGAACCCGTGCTGGCTAAATGGCTCGCATGGGCCTGATTGTGGTGTGGCTCCGCCGAACACCGAGATCAATGGAAATTTTTCTGACAGCCGTGCCGCATCGCCGTAAGGCGTTGACGCACACTGATCGCTCACATGGTGTACCAACAGCAATGGCACCTTGACCGTTGCAAAGTCAAATTTGCTCAGACCCTCGCCTGGCTCTTTCGACTTTTTAGGAGTATGGCGAAACATCGTCGCGGTCAAAACCGCGCCCGCGGTCCGTTCACCGAGCCTGCTGCTGAGGGCCGCCGCGGAAATGGTTCCACGGCTCGTACCTATCAAAAATAACGGCGCCTCGAGAAACCGCTTGGCGAGATCGTCAATGATGCGGGAAATGTCGCTCAGATGTTCGTTACCGAGACGGAATTCGTCGCTCATGCCCCAGCCACTCTGCTGGTCAGACGGCGCATCTATGATCGCGGCGGCAACTCCGCGCTTGATAAATTCAGCGCGGCTGCGCACGAGAAAATTACCCTGGTTGAATCTGGGCTTTCCGTTTTCGGCTCGCAGTTGTATTAAGCCGCCTGAACCGGGAAATAGCAGCGCGAGTGCCTGGAGACTTTGCGGGATGCTCGTTAGGAAATACGACTGGGTTACCCCCGGTCGTGTTGGCAGGGTTACAATCTCTTGCTGGGCAACGGCGCTACTGAACGGACAGGACATCGATAACAAGGCGAGCACAAGCACTTTCATCGCCGTCAATGTGATGAGCATCGCCTTCGTTCGCATTGGAACAAGTCCGCTTTACCTGTTACTTCTTGACCACCTTCCACGCCGCATCAATGTTGACGCTTAAACGATCTTGACCCTGCCAGTCAGCGTATTCCGGCATTTTCAGCTCTTTTTTGATTTCGTCCAGAGATTTTCCTTGCGCCGCCATTTCGCCGACCCGCTTCATCAGAAGATTATAGAATCCCTCGTACTCGTCGAAGATAGTCGTACTGGTGGGCTCCCCGTGACCGGCTATCACTACTTCCGGATTAAGCGATTTCATCAGTTTAAAGCTGGCGATGACGTCCGGTAATACCACAGTTGGGCGTAAATTGATAAACGTGCGCACATTGGCTGCCGATGACGCGAACAGTACCCGTTCTTTAGGCATCCATACCGCTGTGTCGGCGAAACTGTGAGCATTTTTCAGATAGATCAATTCGAAAGTCCGCTCTCCGAGGTTGATGGTCATGCGATCTTTGTACTCGATGTGCGGCGGAATCATCTTTTCCCCCTTCAATGCTTCGCGCATTTCGGGAGATTTCGCGGCAAGAGTCTCAGCGCGTTTGGGGTTGTACTCTTTCTTCATCCCGTCTGCCGCGCCTTGAGCATTGATGACGGTTGCCGGCGGCGAAAAGATAAAGTGGTTGCCGGTATGGTCGCTGTGCGTCTCGGTATCGATCAAGAACATGATCGGTTTGTCAGTTACCTTTTTGATCGCATCCGCCATTCGGCGCGAATCCAACGGGCTGTTGCAGGCATCGATCATCACGACACCCGCCTCGGTGATCACGAAGCTGCATGTAGTCGTAAGTTGATCCGGCGCGAAAGTGTAGATGCCGTCTTTGATCTTATGAAATCCTGGGCCGAGGTCCTGCGCTCGCGCGGCATATGCGATGCCCACGGTGACGACTGCAACGAAAATAACCAGCTTGAGTTTGGCCAGCATGCTGTCTCCTTGGCAATTGAATTCCTGGATCGGAAGCTAGTTCAATTGCAGTACTGCGTCAAGCGACGATTCTCCTAAAATCGTCCGAATGCGATTGATGGCAATTGACCAAGAAGTCTTATTTGTACTATGAGGGCGTTGGCAGCGAGCTGTGATCACGTGCGACAAACATTGGCGGGTCGGTAACTTCCGAGGATCCCTATGAAGACATTGTTGCTGGTGGTTTCTTTTTTTCTTCTTGAGATTTCGATTGTGCAAGCGCAGACCGAGTTTTTTGGAGGTAAGACGATTCGGATCGTCACAGGATATCCGGCCGGCGACGTCAACGACATGTGGCCGCGGCTCATCGCCCAACATATGACGAAGTACATTCCCGGCAATCCGAATTTTATCATTCAGAATATGCCGGGAGCCAGCTCGATGATCGCTGCTAATTATGTATTCAGCGTCGCTAAACCGGACGGGCTTACCCTAGGTTGGATCGCGCCCACTCTGTATTTTGATCAGCTCGTCGGCCGCAAAGAAGTGCAATACGATTGGGGCAAGTACAGCTTTATCGGCTCCCCCTCGGAGAGCGAACATCACCTTTATATGCGCACCGACAGTCCGTACAAAACGATCGAAGATATCCGCAATGCGAGCGAACCGCCGAAATGCGGTTCCGGCGGCGCCGCCGGAACCGGTTTCTATTTTCCCAGGTTACTGGAAGAAACCGTGGGGGCGAAATTTACCATCGTTCTTGGCTATCAAGGCGGCGGCCCCATCGATCTTGCGGTGGAGAAGGGCGAGATCCACTGTCGAGCCATGACAATTGAATCTTTCTTTGCGCGCGAGCCGTTTCATACCTGGCGCAAGAACAATTTTGTCAAAAGCATCGCGCAATCGGCACGCAAACGTGACGCTCGTCTGCCGGACACGCCGACAATCTATGAATTGATGGATCGATACAAGACGACGGATCAATCACGGCGTGTCGCCACGCTGATCCTTGCGGGTGGTGTGTTCGGCCGGCCGATGGTGGGCCCGGCTGGAATACCACCTGATAGGCTCAAACTTCTTCGCGACGCATTTGTGAGTGCGGTCAAAGATCCCGAACTCAAAGTCGAAGCTGAAAAAAGGAATTATGAATTGGATCCGGTTGCCGGCGAGGACATGGAGAAACTTGCGAAGGAAGTGATGTCGCAACCTCAAACGGTCATTGACAGAATGAAAAAGATACTGGGGAACTGAGGCGAATGTTTAGTTTTGGATAAACTTTCTAAAGCGGCGTCAGTGCACCACGAGGCCATTTTCGCGATTGATGAAGAACTATTTCCTCAGCATATCCTTCAAAGCTCGATAAAACGACCCCATGCCCCATTTTCGGTTCACCCATCAGGAGCTATTTCTCGGGCGTCTTAATCTCGGAGATTTTGACATCGAAGGACAGCGTCTTGCCAGCCATTGGATGATTAAAATCCATGATTACTGTCGTATCTTTGATTTCATGAACACGCACCGGGATTCCTTGACCCTGGGGTCCTTGCGCCATCAGCATCGTGCCGACCTTCAGCGCCTCGGGTGGGAGTTTGTCTTTTGGAATTTCCTGAAAGGCATCGGGATTGACGGGTCCATAGCCATCCTCAGGTTTGACTTGAATCTTTTTCTCTTCGCCAACCTTCATTCCTGAAAGTTCCTTCTCCAAACCTGGGATGATTTGGCTCTTGCCGTGGATGTAGCTCATCGGCTGTTTACCTTTGTTTGATTCGATGACCGTGCCGGCTTCATCGGACAATGTGTATTCCAGGGCGACCTGCGAGCCTTCCCGAATTTGTGCTTCCGTTTCTGCAGTTTCGCCAATGAGGCGAGTGCTCAAAAGAAGTGCCGCGACGATTGCCAAATAAAAAAGGGCGCGTGCTTGCATCATTAGCCTCCTGTCCTCCAGATTGTAGAGGTGTGAAGTACTTGAGCCTACGTGCTGGAACCTGAGAATTCAACTACACACCGGAAGCGACTATTTCGTGGCGACGAAGCACAAATGTTCGACATTGCCGTGAAGACAGCAGAAAATGTCCGAACGTCAAACCTCCTGCTTTGGCTAGATTTGACCTCAAAGCGTCACACAGAATGTCACCAGCGGTTAGCTGTGACAGAATTTCGCTGCAGATTGTCCTGATTATCCTGTAAGCTCCCCATGCCTCTGCCGCCAATGCTCATTTTGCTTGATTGAGATTTAGGCTTGCAGGCGCGCGGTATGAGACTTGCTCCGAGCGGATGCGCTTCACAGCTGCTGCTAAAAGGATGCAATCGAGATTATGAAACGCGAACAGATCAATGGTCTGGGAAATTCCCGGACTGTCATCGCCCTGGCGGGTTGTGCATTTGGTTTGGGGCTCATCATAGTCGGCCTTGGAGTCGGCTCGAGTTCAAAGGAGCCAGTGGCGAGTGCTGTCAAGGAAGAGAGCTCGAGAAAACTTCCAACCTGGAACATCGCGCTGGGAGATCTCGTCATCCTCGCTCGCGATATGGGATTCGATGTTCAAGCCGGCAAGGACACGCTCATCGATGAAGCCAAGATTGCGGGTAGAATCGAGAGCCAATTACAAACTCTGCGTGATCTCTATCGACAGGAGATCTCGAAAAATTCGGCGCTCATGGGCGGAGTTGTTCTCCAGTTGAGCATCAACTCTTTAGGCGAAGTAACCAAGGTGCGCGAGATCGCGTCGCGCATTAGCGATAACGACTTTCGCAAAGCCGTCATCGCTAATGCTTCCACCTGGAGTTTTGATCAGGTTCTTTCCCAAGAGTCCAGCATTACCTGTCCGCTGCTATTCGTGCGGGAGGGGATGGATATAACAACGTTGATCCAGTGGGAAAAAAATTTATCACAAGCGGGCGACAAACCGGCGCTTACCAAACTGAAATTAGATATAGAGCCGGCGCCACAGATCACGGCGATAAGGAACCCCAGTGTCCGGCAAACTTCGTCCAAGGAAATTGCCGTCGGGCCTCAGCCACGACAGCTGGCGAAAGCGCAATCCCCTGCCGAAGGCGCGCTTTATCAGATGAAGTATACGACGGTAATTCGTGAGGAGCCCAACTATTCGGCTGCCGCAGTTGCTCGCTTTACTACCGGTACGAAAGTTATTTTGCTGGGACAAAGCGGCGACTGGTATGAAGTTCGTTACGATGGAGGGCCGAGAGGTTTTCTCCGAAAGGAATTTATTGCCCCGGCCGATTCAGCAAAGAGTAAGTCCTAGTGAGCTTGTCAATTCCAGTCTAACCAAGATCGCCTTGCCTTTTACGAGATCCTGTCTCGCGCCACTATTGTAGATTTCGCGCGTCCCCCATAAGATGAGGAGCACTCACCTTTATGGCGGCGATAATCGTTCCACCTAAATGGCAAATCCCCGAGCGGAGTATCACTCCGCAGTCGATCTTCTGTGCTGCCGGCGGGCTCCCATTCGGCTGCGGCCCTAATGAGAACGTGGCAAAGATCGGAGCGCAAGAAAATCCGCCCGTTGCGGATCTGTATCCGGCTCGGAGAAATCCTAATTTCATTCTAGACAGACCCATCACCAACGAGGTCTATGCCGCATCGTATAACAATTTTTATGAGTTTAGTGTTTTCAAAGGAAGCGTCTACAAGAAAACCGCGCGATTAAAAACCTCGCCTTGCGGGTTGAAGTCGCTGGATTAGTCGAAAGGCCGCGGACATTTTATATCGATGAATTACTCCGAGCCCTGCTCTGGAAGAAAGACGTTACCGCTTCCGTTGTGTGGAATCCTGGGCGATGGCCGTGCCGTGGACCGGGGTTTCCATGCGCGCTTTCTTGAAACTTGTCGCGCCTTTGTCATCAGCCCGGTATATCCGACTGGTTAGTTTCTGAGCACCCGCCGAGGCGCCGAATCAAAGTCCATCTATACGGCCCTTGGCCGTATACCGAAGCATTGACTATGGCGGAAGCTGCGAATGAACTGACAATGCTCGCCTGCGGGATCTATGGACACCCGCTGCCAAAGCAACACGGCGCACCACTGCGGCTGGTGGTGCCTTGGAAGTACGGTTTCAAGAGCATCAAGTCAATTGTCAAAATTGAATTCACCGCAGAGCAACCGCGCACCCTTTGGAACAGCAATAGGCCGCACGAGTATGGCTTTGAAGCAAACGTCGATCCCGCGACACCTCACACGCGCTGGTCACAAGAGTCTGAGAAACTAATCGATAGCGGGGAACTGCGACGCACCCTACCATTTAATGGTTACGGCGAATGGGTAGCAGCTCTTTACAGGTAACAGTCACAAAATGCTGCGCTCGTTTAACGCTCTTGGATGTGAATCAATCTAACTGATGTTAGATTAAGAAGGTGTCGCGCTGCACCGAGCAGCCCAGCTTCTAATCGATTTCCGCGCGCGATTAGATTAACTGTTTCAACGCCTTCGCCAATAACTCGACATTTTCCACTCGCGAGCCATGGCCCATCAAACCGACGCGCCAGACTTTGCCTTTGAGCGGTCCAAGTCCGGCACCAATCTCAATATTGAACTCGTCGTATAAACGCTGGCGCACCTTAGCATCATCGATACGGTCTGGGATTTTAACCGTATTGATCATTGGCGCCCGAATCGATTTGGCCACTGCGGGTTCAAGTTCGAGCTTGTGCATTTCGCGAACGAAGGTTTCATGCACTTGCCTGTGGCGCTGCCAGCTTGCTTCGAGACTTTCTTCGAGGACAATACGGAGCGCTTCATGCAACGCATAATTCATCGAGATCGGCGCGGTATGATGGTAGACGCGTTCGCTGCCCCAGTATTTCTCAATCATGGATAGATCGAGATACCAGCTTTGAACCTTACGCTTGCGATTATGAATTACTTCGATCGCTCGCTCGTTGAAAGTCACCGGTGACAGCCCGGGCGGGCAACCGAGGCATTTTTGCGTGCCGCTGTAGCAAATATCGATACCTAATTCGTCGACGCGCACGGGAGCGCCGCCCAGAGAAGTTACGCTATCAACGAGCAGCAAGCTGCCGTTCTCATGCACCAGTCTTGCGATTTCATCGAGCGGCTGCAGAACTCCGGTTGATGTCTCGGCGTGAACTACTGCGGTCATTTTGTACTTCTTCTTCGCTAATGCGGCGCGGAATTGTTGTGGGTCCAGGGCTGAGCCCCACTCGGCCTGAACTGCATCCACCTGCGCGCCGCAACGTTCAGCAACATCGACCATGCGCGTGCCGAAAATACCGTTCACGCCGATTAAAACTGAATCACCGGGCTCGATGATATTGACGAAGCAAGTTTCCATAGCCGCACTGCCAGTACCGGACATGGGCAGCGCGAGACGATTTTTGGTTTGAAAAACCTCGCGTAACATCGCCATGCTTTGATCCATGATCTTTAGGAACTCCGGATCGAGGTGACCCACGACCGGCAGTGACAGCGCTTTCAGCACCCTTGAAGAAACCGGACTGGGGCCAGGTCCAAGCAATGTTCGATTCGGCGGATCAACTTTGGGTGGTAAGGACATGGAGATTTACCTTCCAATGGCTACTCTTCGGCCTTCACGCGGAGTTCCATTGAGCCGATTTTCTCAATCGTGCCGTGAAGATGGTCCCCATCGTTGAGCTTGCTGACGCCGGCGGGTGTGCCGGTGGTGATCAGATCACCCGGGCGCAGCGTGAGACAGCTGGTGAGAAAACGGATATGATCGCGCAACCCGCAAATCATATCGCTGGTATGCGCCGTCATCGCTTCTTTGCCGTTTTGCAAAACTTTTATTGTCAGATTTTGCGGTTCATCGATCTCATCCCGGGTCACGATCCATGGACCCAAAGCGCTGAAGGTATCGAATCCTTTGCGAATATTGCGCGTGTTCTGCACGCCTTTTCCCCAGGGATCGCGCTGGCTGATGTCCCAGCAGATGGTATAACCAAAAACATAATCGAGCGCTTGTTCTTCAGTCACTTTACGGGCCCGTTTGCCGATAACGGCGCAGAGCTCGCACTCGAAATCAACGAGCTTGGAAATTTTCGGCAAAATTATTGTGTCACCGGGCCCGATGATGGACGACGTCGTCTTGAGGAAGAACTCGGCCATCAGTTCGTCTTTGCTTTTGGTGACTCGGTCTGCGCTGCCCATGCGCTCGATCATCTCTTTTTGGTGCGCCCGGTAATTTGCCGCCGCAGCCCACAATGATCCCGGGTTGGTAATGGGCGCCAAAAGCTTCACTGAATTGAGCGGGATCCCTGCGGAGTCCTGCGAAGCGTCTCGTGCAAGTTGCATCGCTTTAGAATCGTTGGCCAGTGCATCGATAATCTCGAGCATCGTGTAACCGTTGCGGGCAAGCCCAGCCTTAATCAAGGCATCGCCAATATTGTAGACTTTGTCTTCGACAATGACGCCGGCTTGATTGTTATCGTAGTGACAGATTTTCATGTGTGATCCTCCGATCCGCGACACGCGGTAGATCCTATTGCAGGCTTCAACGTCTCATACCTGAAGGGCCTAGCAAAGTCCAATGAGCGACGTTAACTGCGGAATTTCCATTAACTGCCGCAGGAATTCATCGCAGCATTCAGGCCGACTGCTGGGCCGAATCATTGAAAAACAAAAGCTCGAGACGGAAGCTCGAGCTTTGAACAACGCCGATCGGCTGAATACTACTTCAACTCGGGCATTACCTTGTCAGCAAACAGACGGATGTTCTTCAGCGCCAGTTCTTGCGGCATGCCGCCGAAATGGAACGTGCCCGAGATAGTCGTCAGGCCAACTTCGTCGCGCCATTTGCGAATCGTATCGACTACGCGCTGCGGATCTCCCGCCAGCACAAACCCTTCGGCCAGTTGAGTCCGAGCATCGCGCTGAGTTAAGAGACCTTGCTCTTTCCGATCTGGGTCCGCCACCGCATGAACGTCAAAATAGTTAATGAGATAGGGCTCTGCCTCACGAATAGCTTGATCCAGACTGCCCGACACGTAAATGTGGAACTTCCCCAATACATCGGTTTGGGTGAAGTCATGCCCGGCTTGTGCCTGTGCATTTCGATACCTTTTTACGAACGTCGGCAACACATCGGGCTCGCGATAGATATAAGGCAGGGTCATCAAATGAAAGTTTTTCTCACCCGCCCAACGAAATGAATCTTCGCTGCGCGCGCAACCTACCCAAAATCTTGGATGCGGACGCTGCACCGGCTTTGGGAAAACCGGCACATTATCGTATTTAAAAAATTCACCGCGAAAACTAACTGGTTTGTCGGACCACGCCTGAAGGATGACCTCGGTTCCTTCATACATGCGTCCGGTTGCTTGTTGTTGGTCGATGCCGAATTTTCGGTATTCATGGGATTCGCTGCCCTTGCCCACCCCAAAATCCAACCGCCCGTTTGAAATGACATCGACCATGGCGTAGGACTCTGCGACATCGATCGGATTATGCAGCGGCAGCACATTGATCGCCACTCCCAGGCGAATCTGCTTGGTTGTGCGCGCTACGGCCGACATGAAAGTGGGCGGATGCGGCAACGTGCCTCCATAGTACGCAAAATGATGTTCGGTAACCCAGATATGATCGTAGCCTAGCTGGTCCATCTCCTCCATTTGCGTGAACATCGTTCGATAGTATTCGGGTAGAGGGCCATCGAGATCAGGAACATAGGTAGGTAAATAGTGCGCCCCGAATTTCATTGAGTAGCGATCCATCGATTACAATTCCTCCAGGTAAACCCAACGTTAAAGCTAAATATATAGGTTGGGTGAACTTCGGAGTCAACGATCTGTTGGTTCGGCCGCTTAGTTCTTACCGCTCGGCTGCGCAGGCAAGCAGATTCCCTAAGTAATTCCTCACGATAATAAAGCCCGAAAAATCCAATCGCATTCATCTGCAACAGTGGAAGCTCCACCTGGCATGGCGCGGATGACGACGGCGTGCGTGCCATTTATCTTCGCTTGTAAGAGGGCGCCGTAGTCCCTCGATATTCTTCGATAACTTGCATCGGGCATATGAGGCAGTGATGCCGGTAACTTTTGTCATAGCGAGTTCTCTTTTTTCCAGAGCAGGAGAGTAAGCTGCGCGGCACATCGGTTGCGCTAGCTCCGAACGAAGGCTTGGTCCAGGAAATTTCCTGCCCAGGTTTTCACCCACAGGTCTGGGCAGGCAGAGTACCGGTAACATCACATCCGGCGCGATCTCCTTCGATCGAGTCTCTCCTGCCCGCCTGCGGACACACTCGGGCTCGTCAGCAATTTTGATACGCGGCACTGCCGCTTGAGGACCTAATAGATGATTCTTCAACATTGGAAGTCCCTCGTTGCGATCGATCCGGTGGATACCGGCTTGGCGCAGAGTCAGTTCACCAGAGCCGCAAGTGCAGAAGAAAAGCTTATGCTCGCGGTGCTGGAAAATGCGATTGAACAGTTTCAGGAGTATGCTCTGGCCGAAGATCCCAAGGGAAAAGCGATGCTTCACGAGGTGGAGGAGTGGTTATGGGATAAGGACAGCGACTGGTTCTTCTCCTTCGAAAGCATCTGTGAAACCTTGAGGTTCTCACCTGATTATCTGCGCCAAGGCTTGCTCCTTTGGAAGAAGGCTAAGCTCCAAGATCGTGAAATCACGTCCCGTCAGCAGCCAATGCTACGACGGAGAACCAAAAGTATTGCCGCAGTCTCGAGATCTCATGGAAGGTAATGTCCACAGCGGCCGCGCTCAGGGAACAATGTCCCTGAGTGACTGAGCAGTGACATTCCTGCTATCCGTTCATCATCTCGGCCTTTGCCCTTTCTGATATTACCCTAATTTTTCCGATCATTACGATCAAACATCCATGCGGCGCACGGGTATAAATATTGTGTTCCCATGTTTACCATCACCACGCGGAATAAGTGAAAGGCAACCACCAAGGGGACACT
>JAICEJ010000017.1 GCA_025924215.1 Candidatus Binatia bacterium | reverse complement strand
GCCCGGGTGCTTGCCCTGATGGAGATCCTGTCCCGGCGTCACCCGGCGATGACCGTTACGCTGGTCAGTCATGCCGACGTTATTCGCGGCGCGCTGGCACATTGTTTGGGCATGCCGCTCGATCTTGTGCTTCGGCTCGAAGTTAGTCCGGGCATCGATCAGCATCGTTGCCATGCAGGAGTATGGGCCGCGGGTTCTCTGCATCAACAACACGGAAGAAATTAGTGACTAGTCACTTCGATAAATCGGCCGAACCTTGCTTGCGCATTGCTGACGCGTCACTACGGCCGCGAGTGGGATTTCTCGGCGTCGGCTGGATCGGCCGCCATCGTCTGCAATCGATTTGCGAAAGCGGCGCGGTCGAAATCGCGGCGGTGGCGGATTTCGATACCGCTGCCGCAAGCGAGGCTGCCGCGCAAATTCCCGGTGCAGTGGCGGCGCCGTCGCTGGATGCTTTGTTCGAAATGCAGCTCGATGGTGTGGTGATCGCCACGCCGACGGCGTTACACGCCGAGCAAGCTATCGCCGCCCTGGAGCGGGACACGGCCGTTTTCTGCCAGAAGCCGCTGGGAAGAAGCGCCGATGAGACGGCGCGGGTGATTCGGGCTGCGCGGCTGGTGAACCGGCTCCTAGCTGTCGACCTGTCCTATCGCTTTGTTCGCGGCGTTCAACAAATCAAACAGATGATCAGCGCAGGGGAGATCGGCACAATCTATGTTGCTGATCTTGTCTTTCATAATGCGTATGGGCCGGACAAAGCCTGGTACTACGACCGCAAATTTTCCGGTGGCGGTTGCCTGATCGATCTCGGCATTCACCTGATTGATCTGGCATTATGGATGCTCGATTTCCCTGTCGTTGAGAAAATTTCGAGCCGCTTGTTCAGCCAGGGCAGACCGGTGCAGCGGGCTGCAGGCGCTCTCGAAGATTATGCTCTGGCGCGCCTGGATCTGGCGACCGGCGCGACCGTCAACCTGGCCTGCTCCTGGCGACTGCCGGCGGGACGCGATGCGTTGATTGGCGCATCTTTCTTCGGCACCGCAGGCGGTTTGTCCGTAAAAAACGTCGGCGGTTCCTTCTACGATTTTCGCGCCGAACGTTTTCAAGGTACCAGTCGGATGCTTCTCGACCAGCCCCCGGATCCGTGGGGTGGGCGCGCCGCGGTGGCCTGGGCCGAGCAGCTGAGCGTCGCTCGAACCTTTGATGCGCGGATTGAACCTGCGCACCTGGTGGCTGAAGTCATCGACGAAATTTACCGGCAGAATGTCTCTGATTGAACGGGAGGAATACTGCGAGTGGTGTTACCGACGCGGCCGATACTGATGACCGCCGATCCCATCGGAGGAGTCTGGCAATACTCGCTGGAGCTTTGCCGAGAACTGGCCAAGAGAGACGTCAACGTGGTGCTGGCAACCATGGGCAGGCAGCTCGAGCCCGGCGAGCGAGCTTTGATTTGCGATTTGCAGAACGTCGAGCTGCGCGAGAGCGGCTACAAGCTCGAGTGGATGAACGACCCGTGGAGCGATGTGGAAGCCGCCGGCCAATGGTTGCTCGAACTCGAAGCACGCTTTCAACCAAGCCTGATCCATCTAAATCAATACAGCCACGGCGCCATTCCCTGGAATGTTCCGGTTCTGGTGGTCGGCCACTCGTGTGTTTACTCGTGGTTCGAAGCCGTCAAAGGCGCGCCGCCTGGCTCGGAATGGCGATCTTACCGGGAAGCCGTGCGATTGGGCCTGCAAGGCGCCGATTTAGTGACGGCGCCTAGCCGCTCGATGCTGTCGTCCTTGGAAAAACATTATGGAAGCTTTGCCGCAGCAGAGCCAATCTACAACGGCCGCAACGGCGCGCGCTTCGCTTCCGGAAAAAAGGAGGACTACATCTTTACCGCCGGCCGGCTGTGGGATGAGGCCAAGAACATCACGAGCCTGAACTCGATCGTCGGCAAGGTTCCCTGGCCGATTTATGCCGCTGGAGAGAGCCGCGCGCCCGACGGAAAACAGGCGCTTGTGCAGGGTCCCAATTTACTGGGCCGCCTCGATCCGGAAATGCTCGGGCAGTGGTTTCATCGCGCGGCGATTTTTATTCTGCCGGCGCGCTACGAGCCGTTTGGCTTATCCGCGCTGGAGGCGGCGCTCTGCGGCTGCGCGCTGGTTTTGGGCGACACTGAAAGCCTGCGCGAAATCTGGCATGACGCCGCGCTTTTTGTTCGACCAGAAAATCCCGAGCATATTCGCGCGACGCTTGTCGAATTGATTGAAAACCCATCCTTACGCGAGGATTTCTCCCGGCGCGCGAGAAAACGGGCGGATTCGTTTACACCGGAGCGGATGGCGCGGGCGTATTTGGAGATCTACGCCAAACTGCTGCGAGCGCAACGGGGTCTGTTCTCGGAACAAATGACCCACGGCCAATACCCATCATGAATATCGCTCTTTTTTATCATTCGCTGGTTTCGGACTGGAATCACGGTAATGCGCACTTCTTGCGCGGTGTCGCCTGGGAGGTTCAGCGGCGCGGCCACACGCTGCGGATCTTTGAACCGGCCGACGGATGGAGTCGTACAAATTTATTGCGAGAGCACGGCCAGGCGCCGGTCGAGGCATTCGGACAGATCTATCCCGGCTTGGGGAGCACCTTTTACAATCCGGCAACTCTCGATCTGGATCGCGCGCTCGATCGGATCGATCTCGTCATCGTTCACGAATGGAATGACCCGGCCTTGGTCCGACGAATCGGCGCGCACCATAGAATCAAGGGCGATTACCGCTTGCTGTTTCATGACACGCATCATCGGTCCGTTACCGAGCCAGAGAAAATGGCGGCCTACGACTTGGCGGACTATGATGGTGTTCTCGTTTTCGGTAAAGCAATCGCGGAACTTTATCGCTCGCGCAATTGGGCCAAGCGCGTTTGGGTGTGGCATGAGGCCGCGGACACGAGAATTTTCATGCCGCTGCCCGATGAGGAAAAAGAGGGTGATGTGGTCTGGATCGGCAACTGGGGCGATGAAGAACGCACGGCGGAACTGCATGAATTTCTTCTCGAGCCGGTAAAAGCGCTCGGTCTCAAAGCGCGCGTTTACGGCGTCCGTTATCCGGCAAAAGCATTGGCGGCGCTTTCAGCCGCGCGTATCGAGTATGGCGGCTGGTTGTCCAACTTCCAAGTGCCCGCCACATTGGCCCGCTTCCGATTCACGGTTCACATCCCGCGTCGGCCCTACGTCAAAGCTTTGCCTGGTGTCCCGACCATTCGCCCATTTGAAGCGCTGGCCTGCGGCATTCCTCTGGTGTGCGCGCCCTGGGAAGACAGCGAACATCTATTCACCCCTGGCGAAGATTATCTAGTCGCCCGCGACGGTGCGGAGATGGAGCGGCAGTTGCACCGTCTGCTCGCCGATCCTCGACTCGCCGGCCGATTGTCGGCGCATGGGCGCAAGACAATTCTGCAGCGTCATACCTGCGCCCACCGGGTTGACGAACTGATCGAGATCTACCATCGCCTCGACTCGCCGGTTCCATCAGATCACGCTATAGAGCAACCGCCCGAGAAGCACCTATGAAGATTGCGTTTTTCGGATCGAGTTTGCTGTCGGCGTACTGGAACGGCGCGGCGACCTATTACCGGGGAATTTTGAGCGCGCTCTTTGAGCGGGGGCATCAGATAGTCTTCTATGAGCCTGATGCTTGGGACCGGCAGCGGCACCGGGATCTTGCCGAAACTCCCTATGCGCAGACGGTGGTGTATGCGGTTGACGAGGAATCAGCCGTTATCGGGCTGGTTCAGAAAGCCGCGCGCGAATCGGATTTGTTAGTGAAGGCCAGCGGCGTCGGTGTCTTCGATGCGCTTCTGGAACAGGCTGTTCTGGAGTTGCGCCGCCCTGACAGCATTGTTGCCTTTTGGGATGTCGATGCCGCGGCGACACTGGAACGAATCGGTCAGGACGAAGCCGATCCGTTTCGCTCGCTGATTCCGCTTTACGATCTGGTTCTTACCTATGGCGGCGGCGATGCGGTGGTGCAGAACTATCAGCAACTTGGCGCGCAACGATGCTTTCCAATATACAACGCCTTGGACCCGAGCACGCATCATCCGGTGCCCGCCGATCCGAGCTATGATGGCGCGCTGAGCTTTCTCGGCAATCGCCTGCCGGATCGCGAGGCGCGGGTCTTCGAATTCTTTTTCAGACCGGCCCAAGCCAATCGGCGCATGCGCTTTATTCTCGGCGGCAGCGGTTGGGACGATGCGGTGCCGGCTTATGCCAATGTCGCCTATCTTGGCCACGTCTATACCGCAGCACACAACGCCTTCAATTCAACGCCCATGGCCGTTCTGAATGTCTGCCGGGAAAGCATGGCGCGCTGCGGCTACTCTCCGCCCACTCGCCTGTTCGAGGTCGCCGGCGCCGCCGGCTGTCTGATTACCGATGCCTGGGATGGTATCGAAGATTTTCTCGAGCCGGGCCGCGAGTGTTTAGTTGCCAACGATGGCGACGAGGTCAGCGAACGGCTGCGTCATTTAACGAAAGCCCAAGCTAAAGAGATCGGGCAAGCTGCTTTGCGCCGAATCCTCGGCGAGCATACTTACGCGCACCGGGCCGCTGAGCTGGAATCGTTGCTGCAGAGTCTATGAATACTCAATCGCTCAACATCGTGATCCTCGGTCTTTCGATTACTTCGTCTTGGGGCAATGGACATGCGACCACTTACCGAGCTTTGGTGCGCGGACTCGAACAGCGCGGCCATCAGGTTTTATTTCTCGAACGCGATATGCCCTGGTATGCCGCCGCTCGCGATCAAACCCATGCGCGTCGGGGCCGAACGTTTCTCTACCGTAGCTTGGACCAACTCAGGAAACGTTTTTACGATAGCGTGCGCGCCGCCGATCTGGTGGTGGTGGGCTCGTATGTCCCAGACGGAATTGAGGTTGGCCGGTGGGTCATGGAAACCGCCCGCGGCGTCACGGCCTTTTATGATATCGACACGCCGGTGACTCTGGCTTCTGTGGAGCGCGGCGATTCTTTTTACCTTTCCGCCGACCTAATCCGACAATATCAGCTGTATCTCTCGTTTACCGGCGGGCCGATTCTAGAGCGGCTGGAACGGCACTATGGCGCGCCGTTGGCGCGAGCGCTGTATTGCGCTGTCGATGCCGATTTATACAGACCGCTGTCGCTGTCGAAGCGGTGGGATTTGGGCTACATGGGAACTTACAGCGCCGATCGCGAACAGGGTTTGCAAGAGTTGTTGCTCGAGCCGGCCAGCCGTTGCTCCGCTGCGTGCATGGTGGTTGCCGGCCCGCAGTATCCTAGTTCCATCCAGTGGCCTGCAAATGTTGAGCGCATCGAGCATTTGGCGCCATGCGCGCATCCGGCTTTTTACAACCAACAAACTTTTACCCTCAATCTGACTCGGGCGAATATGGTTGACGCAGGTTATTCACCAAGTATCCGGCTGTTTGAAGCGGCTGCCTGTGGTTGCCCGATCATCAGCGATTGGTGGGAGGGGCTGGATGCTTTTTTCAAGGTGGGGGACGAGATTCTGATAGCCGACTCACCGGAAAAGACACTCGAATACCTTTTCGAACTAAGCGCCCAGGAACGTGAACACATCGGGCAACGAGCCCGTGAGCGCGTTCTGTCTGAACACACGGCATTGCGCCGGGCCGAGGAGCTTGAAGGCTATGCTCGCCAGCTGCTCGATTTGTAAGCTCCTTGAGAAAGCATCTCGGCGCTTCAGAGGTGCAATATTAGAGCAGGGAAGCCTTAGGCTTCCTGCTCTAAAGCCTGATTGGCGCCAGTTGGAGACTTTGAGCCAAGTAGAGATAAACGCAACGCCACCGCGCTTATCATCTTTTGACTTCGAATTCGACGATCAGTTGCCGGAGGAACCACCGCTCGATCCGCTGCTGGAACCACTCTTGGACGAGCCGCCACTCGACGATCCGCCACCAGGACCGCTTTTAGACGAGCCGCTGCCGGAAGCATCGCTTCCCGATGAACCGCCGGTCCCCAATGAGCTGCCGGTAGATCCACTGCTTGACGGGCTAGTAGAGGACCCGCCGGAGGATGACTTCTCGCTAGACGAGCTACGCCCCGACGAGGAAGCTCCGCTCCCCGACGAGCTTTTGTCGCTGCTCGACGAAGCTCCGCTGGACGAGGAACCTTTTCCGCTCCCCGATGCATCCACTCCGAGCGCGCTGGCGGTCTTATCGTCGAGACGTCCAGTTGCCTGCATACCACTCTCTTTTTGAAAGGCACGCAGAGCTTGCTGCGTTTTGGGTCCCATCACGCCGTCTGCCGGCCCTGGATCGTGTCCTTTATTTTTTAGCGCTTCTTGAACCTGCTTGATGTTTTCACTGGATTGTCCGCCCATTCCGCGCGCGCTAGATTGGTCGCTCGTGCTGCCGCTGCCTCCTGCCCGATCCATCTGGCTCCCACTAGGCGATTTGCTTGATCCTGTAGCAGAACCGCTTTTATCCAGACTGCTTGATGGTGCCGAGGACGCGCCGCTGCCCTTTTGGCTCGACGGTCTGTCTGAACTTTCCTGTCCTGCAGGGCCCGGCGACCCGCTGGAGCCTTTGGTTTGTGACCATACGAGATTGCCGTTCAGTGCAATCGTACCACTAAAAACGATACCCGATAAAATCAACAGTTTTCGCTGCATCAGTTTTTTCTCCTTTCTATGACTTGTGGCGTTGCGTCCGTGTAGATAAACGCAACGGATATGCCACGAATTTAGAAATAATAGTGTTGCATTCTCGATGCTGCCGGCTGAGGGTGCGATCTTTACCGCTAATTATGTCCCAAACGCGGGCAAAGCAGCAGCAAGCGCCTTTCGCAAATGGGACGAGGTTTAGAGTAGGTTTAAACAAGGGCGCGCAACAGAATCTGCTGATCTAGCGTGGCGCGCTGCGCCGGAACCTTGGGAGCTTGCCGCTTTAGCTCGCGAGGGGAGCCGTGCCGAGTGGAACCGGGCAGATTAACCGAACCTAGTAGTTGATGAAGTGCTCAGTCGCAATAATTCGAGATCAAGGACGGGTATTGTGGTGGCATGAACTAGAGCCGCGGCAGAATCTTTCGCTCGTAGAATTGAAAAAAGCCTTCCTGATCAGCACCCACCTGATGGACAAAAACATGATCGTAACCGGCGCGCTCATACTCGTGAATCGCTTCCCAGTGACGTTCGGGATCGGGTCCGCAGATGACGGTTTTTGCCACTGCGGCTTTATCGATCATAGTGGCTGCTTGTTCGAAATAATTCGGCAGCGCCAACTCAGACATGAGCGGCCCGCTTAGTCCTGAGATCGGCCACTCCTTGTAGGCAGTCTCCTCAGCTAGATTTTGGTTTTCGGCCCAGCAGACGGTGAGCTCGCCGTACCGTGGCTTTCCGCTGCCGCCCGAGCGATTGAAAACATCAATTAACGCCGCGTCGGCGGTAGTGCCGACAAAACCATCGCCGATTTCTGCCGCCAGCTTGGCCGCGTTTGAGCCGCTGGCGGCCAGTGCGATTGGCGGCAGCTCATCCGGCAAAGTATAAATGCGCGCATTCTCTACTTGGTAATACTCGCCGGAGAAACTTTCCTGCTTGCCGCGCCAAAGCAAGCGGATGATTTCCACGGCTTCCTTAAGCATGGCATGGCGAATGCGCACCGGCGGCCATCGATCGCCAAAGATATGTTCATTAAGATTCTCCCCTGCTCCCAAACCAAGGATGAAGCGCCCCGGCATCATGGAAGTGGCCGTAGCCGCCGCTTGCGCAATGATGCCGGGATGTATTCTGACGGTCGGACAAGTCACTGCGGTGCCAAGCAGCAGTTTGCTGGTCGCCTGAGCGATGGCACCAATCACCGGCCATACAAAAGGGCTCTGACCTTGCGCCTCGATCCATGGGTGAAAGTGATCGGAGATCATCGCGAAGCTGAATCCGCATTGTTCGGCTCGCCGTGCTTGATCGACTAAATCCTGTGGCCGATGCTCCTCGCTCGACAGCTTATATCCGATTTTGAGCATGCAATATTATTCGATGGCCTGCCGAGAACCCACTTTATGGAGGCCTGGTTGGAAAGCTACGGGCGTTGAACGTTAGAAGTTCAAGGCTCAAACGTCAGCCTTTTAAAGCCGTCACCGATTGAGCCTTGAACCTAAACGTCGAACGAAGAGGGGTTAACGGCCGCGCTTAAACAGTGCGCCGTCGCCCGATTACCGCGCGATAGATCGCCAGTAAAATGATCGCGCCGATCACCGCCATAATGAAGCCCGCGGGCTCGCCTTCTTGATAGAACCCCAGAGCGCGCCCAACGAAGCCGCCGAGCAAGGCGCCGGCAATACCCAACAGAATCGTAACGATAAATCCTCCGGGATCGCGCCCCGGCATCAAGAACTTCCCGACGATTCCGACTATCAGTCCGAAGATAATCCATCCAATCCATCCAAGCATAGTAGTTCCTTTCTTCTGTTGTTGGTCTAGCCGATTGAACAGTTCAGTGTTTATCTTGATCCGTGCCCAATTCCTGTAACAAGGTGACGAGGTCGTCAGCGTGCTCTTCTTCCACCGCCAGGATTTCTTCCATCAAACGACGGCTGGTGGAGTCATTTTCGCCCAGATAGTGCGCCATCTCCCGATAGCTGTCGATGGCAATGCGCTCGGCTACCAGATCCTCTTTAATCATGTCGAGGAGGGTTTCGCCTTCGACATACTCTGCGTGACTGCGGGTCACTAGGCCATCGGGCGATAAGTCAGGAGCGCCGCCGAGCTGAACGATACGCTGGGCGATTTGATCGGCATGTCCCTGTTCTTGGTTGGCGTGCTCGAGAAACTCCTGGGCCACTGCCTGAGCATGGATTCCCGAAGCCATGTAGTAGTGTCGCTTGTAGCGCAGGGTGCACACGATCTCCGTCGCCAACGCTTCATTGAGTAGTTTAACGACGGTATCGCGATCGGCTTTGTAACCCGGCGTGATAGCGCCTTGTTCGATATGCTGCCGGGCCCGCTCTCGGAGCGTCTTGATATCGGTTAAGAAAGGCTTATCAGCCATAACTCCTCCTTCACAGTGAACTCATCACCGCTTATAGCCAGATTGTCGGCTGCGGCGCAAGTCGATGCTTGTCCGCTTGGGCTCTATTTATCGGTGCAGTGCCGGCAGAATGTGCCTCTTTATTAAGCTCGCCGCCTGGAGCGGCTTCCTGATTTTTTGGTCGCCTTACGCCCGGTGTTCTTTTTCGTGCTGCCGGTCTTACGCGCTGCAGTCTTGCTGCCTGCGGACTTTTTGCGGGCAGTCTTGCGCGCGCTGGATTTGGAGGTAGCGCTTTTGCGGCTGGTCGCGGCATTCGATGCCTTTTTAGTTGCGCGACCTCTGTTCTGCATTTGCTGCTTGCGTTGCGCCATCTGCTGACCCAGCGAGTTCAGGTCGAGCTGACTCTCTTCAACCTTGGGCAGCATCTCGCTCTCTTCCTCCTCAACGTGGTGCTGGACGTTTTCCATCAGTTGGGAGAATTGTGATTCGAATTCTTCGTTTGCTTCCTGCATCCCTTTAAGCTCGCTGATCAGTTGTTTGACGGTTTGGTGTTCCTCGATCGCCTCTTGGACCATCGACGAGCCGTCATCGACTTCCTTTTTCACCGCAGGGTAGAAGATCTCTTCCTCGAGAGCGGCGTGAACTTCGAGCTCAGCCATGGCATTCTCAGCCAACCGGCGTTTGGATTGCGACCCTTGGGTCTGCTCGAATTTTTTAAACAGCCCTTCGACTTTCTTGTGGTCCTGACGGATCATCTGAGTTGCATTAGGCATAATTGGCTCCTCCATTGTTAAGTGACAATTGGTTGTTTTACTCCGATGCGCTCTGTGCGTTTACCAGCTCGGGTTTGTTGTCTACCGGCGGCCGGGTTATTTCCTGTTCCATTCCCGGTCTCTGCCGTTTGATATAGGGTTCCAGTTGTACGACGCTGCCGATTTCCGCCGAACGGTATAGTGCGCGGATAACGCGCACATCGGCCAGCCCTTCCGCTCCGGATGGTTCCGGATCGACATTATTGATAATGCAGTTGGAAAAATAGATCAGCTCCGGGGCAAATTGATCCCGGCTGGAAAAAGTCCTTTCGCGGGTTTTGCCTTTGACGGTGAGCCGGTGCTTGAGCTCTCCAACATACTCGTAAGCGGGCTCAACACGCAGGCTACCCTCAGTGCCGACCAGCTCATAGGCCGATACATCCGCCGCTCCAAAGCTGCAGGTGAATGATGCTAAGCGCCCTTCCGGAAAACGTAAAACCGCACCGGTCATCTCATCGATTTCCCCGAAGCGCGGGTCTTTACCGCTGATGCTGGAGGCGTGGACTTCCGACGGCTCGGCCTGAAACAGGGAGCGCGCTGCATTGATGCAGTACACGCCGATATCGTAGAGCGTGCCGCCGCCGAGCTCTCGTTTCAGCCGAATGTTATCTTCCTTCACTTGCATCGCAAATACGGACGAGAAGAATCGCGGCTCGCCGAGTTTGCCGGAACGCGCAATCTCGACCGCTTCAAGATTGGCCTTCTCGAAATGAAGGCGATAGGCAATCATCAGCTTGACTCCGCCCTTTTCGGCAGCCGAAATCATCTTCTCGCAGTCATCTTCAGTCACCGCCATCGGCTTTTCGCAGAGAACATGAATGCCGGCTCGTGCGGCGCGCACGGTAAAGTCACAATGGAGATTATTAGGCAGCGCGATGTACACGGCATCGATAGCGCCGCTGCTCAAGCACTTGTCATACTCCTCATACGAGTAAGTGTGTTGGACTTTGTATTTACTGCGGAGTTTTTCATGCTTGACCGGATCATCCGACACCAAGGCGGTGAGCTGGGAATTCTGACGGGCGTGAGCAAATGCAGGCAAGACGGCAACTTGCGCAATGTGCCCAAGGCCGACCACGGCGTATCTGATTTTAGCTCGTTTATCCATGGTACTGCTGGCTTGGAAGAACATTTGCGGCCCGGCCACTTGGTTTTACTTCGATTTGATCGTTCACGGTCAATCCTGAATCGACGCTCTTAGCCAGATCGACTGCTTTGGAACGCAACGCCTCAGATTCCACGGACCCTGAGAGAGTAATCTCATTGTTAGTCGAGTTGGCGCTGACCCCGAGATCCGCCGATCTCAACTGTTCATCGGCTTTGAACTTCGCTTTAACTGCACTCTCGAGGTCCGCGTTGCTCCGCACCATGGCTGTCGTTTCGCTGAGCGTTGGTGCTTTGTTGCCGGAGTCACCGGATCTATTGCAGGCGACCGCTGTGATCGCCAGCAGGAACATAACCACTGCCAGTGATTTCTGGATCATGAAAACGCTCCGGGATCTCTCGTATCCAAACTAGTGCGGGCAAGAAATATGCCACGGAGCCGGTGTTTTCACACTCGATGTTTGCCCCACGTTATCCTTGCGTGTCTCGTCAGCGTAGATTTCTCGTCCCAAAGCCGGTACGGGCGCGCGAAGCTCGCATGCAGAACTGGGACGACAGTCGATCATTTAAAGATCATGGATGCTCATGAGTGCGCTCAACGTCGACGGAGCAATCTCCGGTGAGCTATTCTTTTCGATCAATGTCGATGCAGGCATGCAGCGGCAGATGATCTGATGCGACTCGAGTTAGCGGGGTGATGCAGCGGCGCACGCTGATCAGCGCTCGCTGCGGTTTGACCCAAATTCTATCGAGCGAAAAGATCGGCGCAGGCGCGGGGAAGGTTCGTAAGGAGGGTGCTTTGCCGAACTCTTCATTGAAGCGGAGAATGGGAAAGCCCCAGGGGAACCATTCGTTGAAATCGAGCAGGACAATCACCGGCGTGGTGGCTTCTTTAGCGATACCGGCCAGGAGACGTTTGGTTTGGTAGATGCGCTCGCGTACCCGCAACCCCAGGTGAGAAACAATCACTCGCAGTACGCCGTTGCCGGTATCAATATCCACGTCGATGGCGCCGCGCGCTTCTCTGCCGGGAACGCTTAAGTCGAGGCGACGCGCGTTGATCACCGGATGACGCGACAGCAATACGTTGCCGTACTCGCCGTTGGCTCGGGCGATCATCGGTCCGGCGATGGCGATCCGTCCTGTAGCCTCGGCCAGATACTGCATCTGGTGCGACTCCCCGGTGCCGTTGTTTTCAGAGTGAACTTCCTGCAGGCCGATCACATCGGCATCGAGTTCATTAAGAACCTGAGCGATTCGCGCCGGGCTGCGCTGGCGATCCATACCGACGCACTGGTGAATGTTGTAGCTAACCGCGGAAAATAACGTACTCGTTTCTTTGACTTTGTGCAGTTTCAACGGTGATCGAACCGACAGTTTAGAGCCAGCCCTCCGCGCATTGACTATATTAGGTATCAGAATCAGACAAGGCAGATCCTTACAACTGCATCAAACCGACGAGAAATGGTAGCAGCAGGCTCGGAAATGGCAAGGCGCTGAATCAGCGCGTGAGATAGTCACTGAGAGTGAAGGTGATAAAATGCAGCAACCATATAAGGCCGGCTCCGGCGAATACACGGGCCAGAAAAGTGCTGTGTCTAAGATGCATGAAGTAGATCATTACCAGCGCCGCTTTGGTCATGGCGATGCCCAGTGCAACAGGCGTGTTAAGCGGCCCGAGATTGATGAATGCCACTCCCGTGGTGACCAAGGTAAGAAGCAGCAGGGCACCGAATACCAGAAAATAAGTTTTTCTTTGTGCTGCTGCGGCTTGTGGATCCATTAATGCCGTCCGATCAGGTAAAGCAGGGGAAAGAGAAAAATCCAGACCACGTCGACGAAATGCCAGTAGAGGCCGACCATTTCCACCGGAGTATAATAGCTCGCCGAGAATTCTCCGCGCCAGGCGCGCAGTGCCATCCAGATAAGCAGCCCGGCGCCGATCACCATGTGAAAAGCATGCATTCCTGTCATGCCGAAATAGAGCGAGAAGAAGATCGCCGCGTGACGCGGATCGGCGTCACTAAATTGAAAGCCGGCGCCGGGAACCAAGTGCTCATGGAATTTGTGCTGGTACTCAACACCCTTGATGCCGAGGAAAGCCAGACCCAGCGCTAACGTTGCCGCAAGAAATAGGATCTGGCCGCGCGGTCGGCCCATTTGCGCGCTGTAAACCGCCAGGACCATTGTCAGGCTGCTGCCGATCAAAATTCCTGTGTTGACCGTGCCGAGCAAGATATCGAGATGGTGGCTGGCGGCGGCGAACGCCTGCGGATAAGACAGCCGATAGACGATGTAAGCGACAAACAAGCCGCCGAAAAAGAGGATCTCCGTAGCCAGAAACGTCCACATGCCGAGAGTTGACGCTTCAACCTGCTGCTCGGGATCATCGAATTGATGCGCCAGCGCTCCATGTATCTCAGCCAACTTTCTGCTCCTCCTCATAGGCGTACGCCGATTGCGATACTCGCGGCTTATAGTCGAAGTTATCGGTCGGCGGCGGCGAAGCAGTGGTCCACTCCAGACCTCTGGCATCCCAAGGGTTGGCTCCGGCGTACGGGCCATAGCGCATCGACCAGAAAAAATAAATCAAAGGAATCAGATAGCCTATCCCGAGGATCGAAGCCCCCGCTGATGACATGACGTTGAGCACTTGAAACTCGTCAGGATACGCCGCATAGCGCCGCGGCATACCGAGATAACCTAAAATAAATTGCGGAAAAAACGTCAGATTAAAGCCGACGAAGATAACCAGGGCGGAGAAACGCGCCCATCCTTCCGGATAGAGCTTGCCAGTAATCTTGGGCCACCAGAAATGGAGGCCGCCGAGATACCCCATAATCGTTCCGCCGACCATGATGTAGTGAAAGTGAGCGACTATGAAGTAGGTGTCGTGCACGTGGACGTCGATCGGCAGAGTGGCAACGAAGATCCCGGTCAACCCGCCAATTGTGAACAGACCGATGAACCCCAGCGCGTAAAACAACGGCGTGCGATAAACGATCGAGCCCTTGTACAGCGTCGCCGTCCAATTGAACACCTTGATCGCCGACGGAATGGCGACGAGCATGCTGAGAAAGGAAAAGACCAGTCCGGCATAAACCGATTGGCTGCTGACGAACAGGTGGTGACCCCAGACAAAGAAGCCCAGGATCGCAATGGCAAGGCTGGAGAAGGCGATAAACGTATAGCCGAAAATCCGCTTGCGCGAGAAGCACGGAACGATTTCGCTCACCACGCCCATGGCCGGCAGGATCATGATGTAAACCGCGGGATGGGAATAAAACCAGAATAGATGCTGGAACAGCACCGGATCGCCGCCGTAACGGGGATCGAAGATGCCGAACTGAAACAGCCGCTCCAGGGCAACCAGAACCAGGCTGATGGCCAACACCGGAGTGCCCAGTACCATGATCAGGCTGGTGGCATAATGGGACCAAATGAAAAGCGGCAAGCGCAGCCAGGTCATTCCCGGCGCGCGCATTTTGTGAATCGTGACGATGAAGTTGAGGCCGGTCAGAATCGACGAGAAGCCGGTAATGAAAGCTCCCGTCACGGTAAGTGCCACGTAGCTATTGGAGTAGGTGCTGCTATACGGCGTGTAAAAAGTCCAGCCGGTATCGACGCCACCCATGATGGCGGCGATCAAGGTGAAGATGCCGCCGATGATGAATACGTACCAACTCAGGAGATTTAATTTTGGAAACGCCAAGTCGCGGGCGCCGATCATCAATGGCACGAGAAAATTTCCCAGCACCGCGGGGATTGCGGGAATTAGAAAGAAGAAGATCATCACCAATCCGTGCAGCGTGAAAAGCTTGTTGTAGGTTTCGGCTTCGAAAAGGTCGGATTGAGGCGTGAGCAACTCCAGGCGAAACATCACCGCCGCGGCGCCGCCCAGGAAAAAGAATAAAGTGACGGAAACCAAATACAGCAATGCGATACGCTTGTGGTCGACGGTCAATAGCCACGAACGAACGCCGTAGTTGACGTTCAAATAATGCCGTCGCGGCGGACGCGCCCGTGCGGCGACGGTGGTTTCGGCTATCACACTCATGATGGGTTCTTTTCCTCCGGCGCTCTGCCGAGCGTTCTTAGATAGACGATGATCTGATGCAATGCATCTTCGCTGATCTGGCCTTGATAGGTCGGCATGATCGGCCGGTATCCGGCGACGATCTTGTTGTGGGGGTTGAGGATCGATTCCCGGATGTATGCCTCGTCGGCCAGCACGGACTCGCCGGACTCGAGTTTGACTTGACGTCCGAACAGGCCGGTCAACGCCGGTCCCTGCGCCGTGGAGGTGGTCTGATGGCAGGTTTCACACCTGAGTTGCTGAAACAACCGCTCGCCGCTGACCGCAATCGGTTCCTCACCAGCTTGCGAGGTAAGCCACCTCTGGTAGTCGACAGGCTTCATGGCGACCACTCTGCCGATCATTCCGGAGTGTTGCGTGCCGCAGTATTCGGTGCAGAACAGGTGAAACTCGCCTTCCCGGTTGGCTTCGAACCAAGTCGCGGTGTAACGGCCCGGAACGACGTCCATCTTGATGCGAAAAGCCGGCACATAAAAACTGTGAACGACATCTTCCGAGGCGAGGATCACCTTGATCGGCTTGCCCACGGGACTATGCATCTGATTAATTTCCCGGGCGCCGCTTGGATGTTGCAGCTTCCACATCCACTGGCGTCCCACCGCGCGCAGTTCCAAGGCGTCCTCCGGCGCTTGGGACATATGCACGAACAGGCTGGCGCCCCAGCCGAAACTGATCATGACCAGAATCAACGGGATAATCGACCAGAGAATCTCCAAGCGCATGTCGATGTGAATCGGCGGCGGCCGCTCGGTTGCCGAGCGACGCCGATACTTAGCTGTAAAGTAAATCACCGTGCCAAATATTAGGACGACGAAAAAAGTGGCCATCGCTACCAAAAAGAAATAGAGCGCATCGACTTGGCCTGCGAAAGTCGAGGCTTGAAGCGGGAACAGCGGAAGTTCTTCAAACATGCGCTAAGCCTCCGCTTGCTCGTGTGAGCCGCGCCGCTCGCGCCGCAGCATGGTAATGATAAAGGTTGCCATCGCCAGCACCGTTGAGACTCCGGCCAGGCGTAGAGCACCCATGATTACAAACCCATACTTTCCGGTGAGCGGATTATAGTGGTAACAGTAGAGCAGCAGTTGATCGATGGCGGTGCCAATGGTGCCGTCGCCGGCTTCCACCAACGCCAAACGAATGTCGCGCGGCGCATAGTCGATGCCGTAGAGCACCCGGGCTATCCTTCCGTGCGGCGTAAGAACGAAAATCCCGGACGCGTGCACGTACTGCTTGCTGGCCTCGTCCCAGGCGTAAGTGAACCCGGCGCTTTGGGTCATTTCTTCGATGGCGCTCTTTTCTCCGGTGAGAAAGTGCCAGCCAATCTCGCTGCCATTCCGGCCATAGCGATTGATGATCTCGAGTTGCTTTTTTCGCGCGGTCTCCGGACCATCCCGCTCATCAATGCTGACCACGAACACGTCGAAATCGCGGCCCGCATCGAGCGACAAAGGTTTGAGGCTCCGCACCAATCCCTCCAGCACGAGAGGACAGAGCATGGGGCAGTCGAAATAAGAAAAAACCAGCACTGCGGGCTTACCCGATAAATAGTCTTGCAGCGCAACCGACGCACCGGTTTGATCGCGAAAGCTTGTTTCTAGCGGCAGCGGGGTGCCGAGCTTTTGTTCAATCCCGACGTTCTTAAAAATCTCCGGTTGATTGTGCGACGCAATCGGAGCGACTTTGTCGTCATGCGGGCGCGCTGCTTCCGGCGCTACAATGTGGCTCATGGCGAGCGCAAAGATCGCCGCTGAGAATCCTCTCCAAAGACCAGAGTTCACGGTTGCTCCTGTTTGCTTTGCGGCCTCTTTACCGGTGACTTTCGCGCCGGCAGTCCGCGGTCGGCCAAAATTTCCATGGCACGTTCAATCGGTATCGCGGCGATACCGGCCTCTCGGTCGACCCAGCGGTAACTATGCAATTGCGACTCTTCGGCAGCTCGCATCGCCTGATAATCAAGGGAAGATGCCACCTGGAGATCCGGCTCCGGCGACATATTGGGCGCTGGCACCATGGGAGTGACGATCCCCTGGCGCGGCGGCCAGCCGCCGCTGAGAAGCCACAGCAGGCCGCCCATCAAAAGTAAAACCGTCACCGCCAACACTGCCAATCCCGCGGTGAACCAGCGGATGCCGTGCGGGCTGAAATCCTCGGTCTCGTACTTCACATCATCGGCGTCAGCCATGGGCATTTGTTTCCTCAGCGAGCAACGTTACATGCAGCGGCAACAGCGGCATCTTTTGCAATTGCCAGAGAAAAGCCCCGAGCCATAGTCCGCCCATGCCGATCATCAAGGTCGCATCTAGCCAATGGACAGCCGAGTTTTCGAACCCCGGCACAATCATCCAGTATGTGTCCAAAAGCCGCATCACCAGCACGCCGGTCGCGACCCAAACTAAGACGTTGCGGTTGCGCTTGACGTCCCTCATGAGAAGCAGGAACAGCGGGACAAAAAAATGAAAAATCACCAGTAGCGGCGGCAGCCAGCCCCACAGCCCTTCGGTGCGGGCAATGTACCAGGGGATTTCCTCGGCCAGATTGCCGGACCAGATAATCAGATATTGCGAAAACATCATGTAAGCCCAAAGCATGATGAACGCGAGCAACAGATTGCCAAGATCTTGGAAATGGCTGGGGCGCAGTCGTGCTGCCAGCGGTTCGCGCTCGCCAAGCCAAGCCAGCCCGACGATCGCGAAGGCCAGCGCGGCGACTCCTTGATTGATGACCCAGATGACGCCATATCCCGTCGAATACCAATGCGGTTCAATGGACATGATCCAGTCCACCGATGCGAAGCTCATTGTGAAAAGATAAATCAGCAACCCGGGACCGCTAAGGCGGCGCATGAGCTTGCCGGCGGGCAGCTCCGCGGATGCATCTTGTTGGCGTGACCAGCGATTTAAGAAATGCCCCAGCATCCCCCACAGCGCGAGGTACAAAATCGTTCTAGCGATGAAGAAGGGAGCATTCAGGTAAGTCGATTTTTGGCGCAGAATTTCATCTTCGGCGATATGCTCGGGCGCGGCCCAGGGATAAACCGCTTGAAGCCCGAACAGGAGAGGAACAAACAGCAGCGCTGTCAGCGGCAATGTGCGGGTTGCCGACTCAAGCAGGCGCCGGATCATCACGCCCCATCCGCCGCCGACGAGAAAGTGCAGCATCAGAAAGGCCAAAGAGCCCAGCGGAATCGCCAGCCAAAAGATATAAGCCACGATGTACGAGCGAAAAAATTGCGCGCTATCGAAGAAGCCGCCGATGACAGAGATAGCCGCGCCAACGACGCCGGCGATGAAAGCTAGGCGCGCCACTCCTGCGGTTGTCACGTCGCTGTTTGCGGCAGAGTTGGTCATTGGGTCGCTTTCATCTTTGCACGATCTTCCGGCGGCAACTGATCCAAGCTCACATTTCGACTGAACTGAAGCGCTCGAATGTATGCAATGACAGCCCAGCGATCCTGCTCCGAGAGCTGATTTGCATAAGAAGGCATCTGGCCAAAACCCTGGGTTATAACCTCGAAGAAATGGCCCGCCGGGGCATCGCGCAGCCTGGGGTCATGAAACGATCGCGCCGGCGTAAAACCGCGCCGGACGATCATTCCCTGGCCGGTGCCAAGCCGATCGTGACATGGCGAGCAAAAGATTTCATAGCGTTCCTGACCACGCGCCAGCACTTCCATGGTTACCTCGAATGGGAAAGTATCGACCAGCTTGCCGTCGACTTTGCTATGGAAACGCAGCCCGTTCTGCTCTTTCCCGGCGCGCGCCACCGTACCCGGCTCGACCGGCCGTGAAGCCATGCCGTCATCAAAAAAGTTGCTTGGCTCTAATGGTCGCTGGTGCGGCTGATCCGCCATTTGCTGGCGGCAACCGGCGATGGCGAATATCGCCACAGAGGTAAGCATCATCAACTTTTCGAGCAGTTTCAACATAACCAACGATTGAGCGCTGAACGCATTAATCGGTTCGCTTCGTCATGGTTCCACTTCATGAATCGAGCTCGGGTTTAAGCTGCGCAAAAATTCGACAGTATCAACGATATCGAACTTCGGGTCTGCCGCCTCGATGCATAGGAAAAAACGGTCGCGGCTCGCCAGCGCGAAGCGTTCGACGTTGAATACCGGATGATACGGCATCGGCAACCCGTTCAATCCGAGCATGCCCAAAACCGCGGCCAGGGCGGCGCCCAGAATAGTCGTCTCGAAAGTGACCGGAATAAAGGCGGGCCAGCTGTTATACGGCTTGCCCCCGACAATCAGCGGATAGTCGATCACCGATGTCCAATACTGCAGGTAGAAACCGCCGATGCCGCCGAGGACGCCGCCGATCAGCACGATCAACGGTAGCTGTGTGCGTTTAAAGCCGATCACTTCGGCTAATCCCTCGATTGGAAACGGGCTGTACGCATCCATCCGCCGGTAGCCGGCGGCATGGGCGCGCTCGGCGCCGGCACAGAGCATTTCCGGATTATCGAATTCGGCCATCACGCCGTATATAAGCGGCGGTTGTTTCACTCAGCTCTCCTCCCGTTCCTCATGCACCAATTCCCGCATCTCGAAGATTGAGATCATCGGCAGCACCCTAATGAAAAGGAAAAGCAATGAGAGAAAAAGGCCAATGGTGCCTATAAACGTCGCCCAGTCCCAGATGGTCCCCGAATACATGCCCCAGGATGAGGGAAGAAAATCGCGATGCAGGGAGGTGACAACGATGATGTAACGTTCAAGCCACATACCCAGGCTGACCGCCAGAGAGATCACAAAAAGCAGCGGCACCGAAGCGCGCAGCCGTGGCGACCACAGCAGTTGCGGCACCAGGCCATTGCAAATCAGCAGGAGCCAATACATAGGCGCATACGGTCCGGTGGCGCGATTGGACATCATGTAGGCCTCGTTTGGGTTGGCGCTATACCAGGCAAAGAATGCCTCCATGACGTAGCCGTAAAAAACAAACAGCCCTGTCGTCAGCATCACCTTGGCCATGTTGTCGAGGTGGTGCATGGTGATTAGATCCTCGAGTCGGTAGGCAGCGCGCAACGGGATTGCCAGGGTCAGCACCATGGCAAAGCCGGCGTAGATCGCTCCCGCGACGAAATAGGGCGGGAAAATTGTCGAATGCCAGCCCGGCAAAACGCTTACGGCAAAATCCAGGCTGACGATGCTGTGGACCGAGACCACCAGTGGTGTCGCCAAGCCGGCGAGCAGCAGGTAAGCGGTTTCATAGCGATACCAATGCACCGCCGAGCCGCGCCAGCCCATGGCCAACATGCCATACGCCATTCGCGCAAAGCGGTGCCGGGCGCGATCGCGCAAGGTCGCCATATCCGGGATCAGGCCGATGTACCAGAACAGGAAAGAAACCGTGGCGTAGGTCGATACCGCAAAAACGTCCCATACCAGCGGGCTGCGAAACTGCGGCCACAGGCCCATGGTGTTGGGATAGGGAAACAGCCAGTAGGCAAATCCCGGACGACCCAGATGGAGAATCGGATAGAGGCCGGCGCACGCCACGGCGAAAAGTGTCATCGCTTCGGCGAAACGGTTAATCGAAGTGCGCCAGCGCTGGCGCAGCAGCAGCAGGATCGCCGAGATCAAGGTCCCCGCATGACCGATACCAATCCACCAGACGAAATTAATGATCGCAAAGCCCCACGCCACCGGAACATTGACGCCCCAGATGCCGATGCCGGAAATCAACAGATGGGCGACTGCGACAAACAGGAGATTCATCAAAAGAAACGAAATGCCGAACCCAATCCACCAGCCTTTGGGTGTTTTGCGGGTCAGAACGATCTCGCTTATTTTGTCGGTGATCGAACCGGGAGTATGACCGGGCCCAATCACGTCGTAGCGATCGTCGCGTGTTCTGGTGTCGGCTGCTGCGGGCTCGATCACTTTTTCTTAGCTCCGAGGTCCGGATTAGGATTTTTAAGCCGGGCCAGATACGTCGTTCGCGGCCGGGTGTTGAGCTCGGCCAGCATTGCATAGTTGAGCGGATCCTTCTTCAGCTTTGACACCGCGGCGTCGGCATCGCTCATATCGCCGAAGATGATCGCTTCGGTTGGACAAGCCTGCGCGCAGGCGGTGATGACTTCGCCGTCGCGAATCGGTCGATTTTCCTTTTTTGCTTCGATGCGTCCATGGTTGATCCGCTGCACGCAATACGTACATTTTTCCATAACGCCCCGGCTTCTGACCGTGACGTCGGGGTTGTAACCCAGCTTGCGCACTTCGGTTCGGAAATCGGCATACTGATAGAAATTGAAGCGCCGAACTTTATAAGGACAGTTGTTGGAACAATAGCGAGTGCCGACGCAGCGGTTGTAAACCATGTCGTTTAAACCCTCGGTGCTGTGCGCCGTGGCGCCCACCGGACAAACCGGTTCGCACGGCGCGTTCTCGCAATGCATGCACGGCACCGGCTGGAACAGAACGTCGGGGTTTTCCGCCGGCCCCTCGTAGTAACGATCGACTCTCAACCAAAGCATCTCGCGGCCGTTGGCAACTTCCGTTTTGCCGACCACTGGAATGTTGTTTTCCGCTTGGCAGGCGACGACGCAGGCGTTGCAGCCGATGCAGACACTGGTGTCAATCACCATCGCCCAAGCGCTGCCATCGAACTTGTGTTGGGAATAGAGCGACAAGTCGGCCGGCGGTTCATGGGCCATCTCATGGACGAACTCCGGATGCTCACGGAACTGTTCCACGGTGCCGCTGCGAACCAGGGGTCGTCCCACCATCGTATGATGGCCCTGAGTGGTGACAAGCTCGTGGCGTCTGCCGGTTTTGCTGATCTGCAAGCCGCCGGCAAACCAAGGCTGGCCGGTGGTACGCAGAGGATACGCGTTGAAGCCGAGTGCGCTGCCCACCTTGCCGGCGCGGGTCCGGCCATAGCCCAGATGCACCGTGACAGACTCATCAGCTTGGCCGGGGCTGATCCAAACCGGCGCGGCGATCGCAGAATCACCCAAGCGGAGTTCGACAACGTCGCCATTGTGCAACGTCAGTCGTTGCGCCGTGCGCGGACTGATCAATGCCGCATTGTCCCAGGTCACCTTGCTCAAAGGTTTCGGCAATTCCTGGAGCCAAGCGTTGTTGGCGAAGCGGCCATCCCAGATCGTCGGATCGGGCCGAAATACCAGCTCCAAACCTTCCGCCGCATTTGCCGCAGGAGCATCCGGCCTCGACGGCGCCGCAGTTTGCGCGCGAACGGCGGCAGTCCTGCGCCTTGCGCCGCTGTCGGGGATAAACCCGTCATGCAAAGCGCGCCGCCACCATCCGTCAAATTCGGCGCCGCCGATGCGGCCGCGCCAAAATCGGCGCACGATGTCATAAGCGGATGTCTCCGCGCTACCGTTAAGTGCCGCGAACAACTCATGCGGCGATCTCCCGCCATAGAGCGGCGCGATCAACGGCTGCTGAATAGTTACGATGCCGTCGAAGCTTCGGGCATCGCCCCAGGTCTCCAAGAAATGAGCTTGCGGAACATGCCATTGGCAAAGCGCCGAGGTCTCATCTTCATATTCGCCAAAATGCGCGCGGAAGCGAACTTTAGACAGCGCCTCGGCGAATCGCAGATCCGCCGGTGCGCTGTAAGCTGGATTAGTCCCGATGATGAACAGCGCTTCGACAGCGCCTTGTGCCATATCGCGCGCGAGCTCTTGGAGGGAGCTTGCGCCGGCGGCTAATGCTTCCTCGGCAGGCTCGGCATAAATCACCGTGGTCCCGACGTTGCCAAGCAGCTGGTTCATGGAATGGGCTAGAGCGTGCACCCGGGGCAGCTGAAATTCGCCCGCAATAACCAGGCTCGAGCCGCGATGCTGTTGCAGATCTGCGGCAACCGTGTCGATCCAGGCTTTGTACGGCGCAAGGTCTTGAGCATCTTCGGCGCCGGACTGTTTGGCGCCGAGGCGGCGCGCCACTGCCTGCGCCAGAGAGTCGATCCGGCCCGCGGCTATGGCGAGGCGATGATCCGCGATTGACCCGGTGATCGACGGCGTCGGTTCGGCGACGTAGAGCCGGTTTGTTTCCGCCTGCTCGCCGCGCACTCTTCTGCGATTGGAGAAATCACGCGCATAGCGAAGTGAGCCGGGTTCGCTGAAGAGAAAATCGCAATCAAGGCAGAGAATCACATCGGCGCCATCGAAACGGTAAAGGCTCTCGGCTTCCTGTCCGAGAGCGATCCGCGCGCCTTCGCGGGTGTTATCACGCGACACCGGTTCGTAGGCATGCCACTTCGCCTGCGGCAATTGCTTTAACAGAGTTCTGATCTGTTCTCCCAAAGTCGGCGAGGTCACGGTGCCTGTGAGCAATCGCAGCCCCGCTCCTCCTGCCGGGCGCAGGGAATCAAGCCGCGCGCGCGCCGTCCGGACGAAGTCCTCCCAGGTGGTGATGCCGGTCGAGTGGCGCACGACTTGAGAACGTTCCGGATCGTAAAGGCTTAGAATCGATGCTTGGATAAATGGGTTGGTGCCACCCAAACTCGCCGGATGCTGCGGGTTGCCTTCAATTTTGATCGGCCTGCCTTCATAGCTCTTGACCAGAATCCCGGTCGCAACTCCTGCCAGTGTGAATGCACTGGCGTAATCGAAAGTTTCACCGGCGGTGCGCTCCTCGGGAGGCTGAACGTAGGGCACGATTTGCTCGGTGGGCCGCTCAGCGCATGCGCCGATTCCGGCCAGGGCCAGTGAAGCGCCCATAATCCGTAAAAACTCGCGCCGGCTCAGTCCACTGCTCAATAATGAAGCGGCGCCTGGAAATTCTCCTTCGACAATTCGCTCGAATTCATCGCTTTGCGCCAGCTCTTCCAAGCTGCGCCAGTAACGCCGCCCTTGCAGGCCGGACAGCCGCTGGTGCCATTCCGCGGCGACTTGCTTCGTGGTTCCGAGTTGACTCACCTGGTTATCCTCATCTATGGCAAACCGAGCAGTCGGTTAGCTGTTCAGTGCGAACGTTGTACTTCCGAACCAGCTCCATGCCGAGCTCCGACTGGTTCGCCGGGACTGTCCACGACATATTGAAGACTTCCTCGCGGGGGCGGAGGTACTGCTCGGGATTACGATGACAATCCAGGCACCATTCCATCAACAGCGATTTTTCTTGGGCAACCAGCGGCATCTGATCGACCGCCCCATGACAAGTTGCGCAGCCGACGCCCTTGTTCACGTGGATGCTGTGATTGAAATAGGCAAACTCCGCCAGGTTGTGAACCCGCGTCCAGCGCAGGGGTTGACCGGTGCGGTAACTTTCGCGCACCGGTTCGAGCATTGGACTGTTAGTCCAAATCTGCGAATGGCAATTCATGCAGGTAGACGTTGACGGAATCCCGGCGAATGCGCTTTGCTCCACTGCGGTGTGGCAATATCGGCAATCGATACCGAGCCCGCTGACATGATGCTTGTGGCTGAACGGGACTGGTTGCGGGCGCACGACGTTTGCTTGAGTGACATAAGATGATCGGTTCAGCTCGGCGAGTAGCCATAAGAGCCCGCCGATCAGAAACACGGCGCCGAAAATAGTTAACTTGGAAACCGTGTTGGTGCTGGGATGAAATATTTGAGCCATTCACCGCCGCTTGATTAAGGTTGGTACCCGGTTGCCCACGCGCAGTTTGCCTTGCCCGACAGCAGCGAGGCGATGACGAAGATTCTGCTTGTTGAGATTTTCCGGACGCTGGAGTATCTCCGCAGTTTCTAATTTAGCCATTTCTGATCCCGGTTGATCAAACTTCCAGTAACATTCGCACCGGATCCTCTATCGATGTTTTTATCTGTCTGAGAAACGTAACCGCTTCGCGCCCATCGATGATGCGATGATCATAGCTCAACGCCACGTACATCATCGGCCGGATTACGACAGCGCCGTCACGCGCCACCGGCCGCTCCTGCATCGTGTGCATTCCCAAGATAGCGCTCTG
>JAICEJ010000016.1 GCA_025924215.1 Candidatus Binatia bacterium | reverse complement strand
AATGGCTCCGCATAAAACTTCCCATAAGTTGAAGTTAAGGTCTTTTCGTCCACCTCCAACTGCTTTGGTTTAATTAAATCCGTCCAATGCCTATACATAGTAGACATAGTTTCTCCCTACATTCAGAAGCTTACTTCGAATACAGTTCGACGATCAGCTTCTCGTTAATCGGCATGGTAATGTCGCTGCGGGTGGGTAGAATCTTGATTCTTCCACTGCAATTGTCTCGATCTAGTTCCGCCCAATCCGGCACGCCTCGTCGCTGCACGCCTTCCATCGCTGTTAGAATGCGAGCCATCTGCCGGCTTTGCTCCTTTACCGATATCACGTCACCCACTCGTACCTGGTAAGATGGGATATTCAGCCGTTTGCCGTTGACTAGGATATGTCCATGCCGCACCAGCAGCCTGGCTTCCGCTCTGGAACTGGCAAATCCCAAGCGATATGTTACGTTGTCTAAGCGGCGCTCCAAAAAGACCAACAAGGTCTCACCGGTAATACCCTTAATTCGACTAGCTTGATCAAAGGTTCGGCGAAACTGACTTTCCATGAGACGATAAATGCGCTTGACCTTCTGCTTTTCGCGCAACTGAATACTATACTCGGAAAATTTGGGTCTGCCTTGACCGTGCTCCCCGGGCGGATAGTTGCGTCGTTCGATGGCGCATTTATCGGTGTAACAGCGCTCACCTTTTAGAAATAGCTTGAGGTTCTCGCGCCTACACAATCGGCAAACAGATTCTGTGTATCTAGCCAATCCTTCCTCCTATTTTGTTATCAAACGCGTCTGCGTTTCGGCGGGCGGCAACCATTGTGAGGGATCGGAGTTACGTCCTTGATCAAGCTGATGTTGATGCCAGCCGATTGCAATGCCCGGAGAGCGGACTCGCGTCCCGCTCCAGGACCCCGCACAAAAATTTGAACCGTCCGCAAGCCGTGGTCCATCGCTTTCTTGGCGGCGTTATCCGCGGCTTGTTGCGCGGCGAAGGGAGTGCCCTTGCGCGAACCCTTAAATCCCATGCTTCCGGCGCTCGACCATGAAATGACATTTCCCTGATAGTCCGTGATTGTGACAATCGTATTATTGAATGTTGAATGAATGTGAACGACTCCTTCGGAGATGTTCTTGCGGCCCCGCTTCTTGCGCGCCGCGCGATCAGCACCCTTTTGATCCGCTGGGGTCTCGGCCTTTTTGCTCTGTTTCTCTTCGGCGGTTTCTTCGGATTTCGCCATTGAATACTCCTAAAATTTACTAACCTTTGGACGGAGCGGTTTTCTTTCCCGCGACAGTCTTTCGCGGACCTTTCCTGGTTCGCGCGTTGGTATGGGTTCTCTGACCGTGCACCGGAAGATTTCGACGGTGTCGATGACCCCGGTAAGAGCCCATTTCAATATGGCGTCTGAGATTGGCCGAAACGTCGCGCCGAAGATCGCCTTCAACTTTGTAATTCTGGTCTATCAACTGACGAATCTTAACAACATCATCATCGGAAAGATCGTCACTTTTTAAATTGAGCGAGATTCCCGCCTGCGTTAATATCTCTCGGGATAAATTGCGCCCGATGCCATAAATATAGGTAAGCGCAACTTCCATCCGTTTGTTCCTTGGGAGATCGACACCCGATAAACGCGCCATAATTAACTCCAATCAAGTCTTTAAAAAACTTAACCTTGCCTCTGTTTGTGCTTGCTATTCTCACATAGAACCCGGACAACGCCCTTGCGTCGAATAACTTTACACTTGTTACAAATCTTCTTAACCGAAGCTCTGACCTTCACGATAGCTCCTGTTTCTAACGCTCGCGATAGATGATTCTTCCACGCGCCAAATCATAGGGCGACAATTCGATTTTCACCTTGTCACCAGGAAGAATCTTGATGTAATGCATTCGCATCTTGCCGGATATGTGCGCCAAAACCCTATGCCCGTTTTCCAACTGTACCCGAAACATGGCATTGGGTAAGGTTTCCAAGACCGTTCCCATCACTTCGATGGCATCTTCTTTTGGCATAAATGATCGACTACCTGCTAATCACCTCAGACTATAGCTGGCTGAGAATATAAGGACCGTCTTTGGTGACGGCGACTGAATGTTCAAAATGGGCCGCCAAGCTACCGTCTTTGGTTACCGCAGTCCAGCCGTCGGCTTTAATTTCCACCTCAGGGCCGCCAATGTTTACCATCGGCTCGATGGCCAATACCATTCCTTCTTTAAACCTCAATCCGCGGTCAGGTTCACCATAATTTGGCACAGGCGGCTCTTCATGCAGTCGTTTTCCGATGCCGTGCCCCACGAAGGCTCGAACCACTGAATAACCGGCTCCCTCGGCAGTCATTTGGACGGCAGCACCGAGATCGCCCAGTCTCTTGCCTTCATACAATTGATTGATGCCGTCGTACAATGACTTTTCCGTGATCTCCATCAGGCGCTTGGCTTCGTCGCTGACCTTTCCTACACCGACCGTGATGGCAGAGTCGCCGTAGAAGCCCTCGTAAATGACACCGTAGTCGAGCCCAACGATGTCTCCCTCCTTAAGCGTTCGATTGGATGGGATTCCATGAACTATTTCTTCGTTTATCGATGCACACAGGCAACGTGGAAAGACCCGGCCGGCGACAGAATAACCTTTAAAGGCCGGAATCGCGTTTCTTTTAAGGGTCAATTCTTCGGCCACTCTATCTAGATCCAAGGTTGTCACTCCGGGAGCTATCTTTGCCTTCAGCGCTTGTAAAACCTCGGCAACGATCAGATTCGCTCTTCTCATGATCTCGATTTCTCGAGGTGATTTGAGCGATATCAACTGGCCGGCCTCCCGACTGCCTCGATGATTCGCTTCTGAATATCTTCCACTTTCCCAACGCCGTTGATTTCCCGCAACTTACCACGGTCTCGGTAGTAATTAGCTAGGGGCGCAGTCTGGGATTCATAAACCCGTAAGCGAGTGATGATAGTCTCTTCGCTATCATCATCGCGTTGCTGCAAACCACCGTCACAACGGTCGCAGGTCTGGCCGTTGCTGGGGGGATCAAAATTCACATGGTAGAGGGCGCCACAGTTTTGGCAATTTCGCCGTCCCGCCAGGCGCTCAACTATAACGTCGTGGGGAACTTGGATAGACAAGACGGCATCCAATGGCAATGCCATTGTCTTCAAGATCCCCTCCAGGCTTTCAGCCTGCGGCAAAGTCCTGGGAAAGCCGTCCAGAACAAAGCCGTTGGCGCAGTCCTTTTGCTTCAGCCGTTCACCGACTAACCTGACTATCACGTCATCGGGCACTAATTCGCCGCGGCTAAGATAGCTTTCGGCTTCCTTTCCAAGCGGCGTTTTGTCGGCCACAGCTTTTCTTAGGATGTCGCCTGTGGATATTTGACAGGCCTCGAAGCGGTCTCGCAAGAGCTTTCCCTGCGTCCCTTTTCCTGCGCCCGGCGGGCCTAGCAGAACAACACGTACACTGGCCAAGCCTTAGCCCCTTCTTCCCCGCAGTCGGCCCCGCTTCATAAAGCCCTCATAGTTGCGGGTAATCAAGTGGCTCTCCATCTGCGCCACAGTGTCAAGCGCCACGCCCACAACGATCAGTAAGGCGGTTCCACCGAAGTAGAACGGCACGTTAAACTGGCTCACCAAGATTGTCGGTAGCAAAGCTACGATACAGAGGTAAATCGCTCCACTGAGAGTGATGCGAGAAAGTACCCTCTCAATGTAGTCGGCAGTCTTCTGGCCGGGTCGAATTCCCGGAATATATCCCCCAAATTTTTTCATATTTTCCGCAACGTCCGTCGGATTGAACACGACCGCCGTGTAAAAGAACGCGAAGAAAATAATTAAAAGGGCGAAAAATAAATCGTGCAGCCATTGGCCCGGGCTCAAATAAGTCGCCGCGGTTTGAACCCAGGGATACTGGGCAAACTGGGCCATGGTTGCTGGAAATATAAGAATTGAAGAAGCAAAAATGACCGGGATGACATTGGCCGTGTTCACCTTTAACGGCAGATGCGAGCTCTGGCCACCATACATTTTTCGCCCGACAACGCGCTTCGCATACTGAACCGGAATACGCCGCTGTCCGCGTTCAACAAAGATGATTGCGCCGACAACGGCTACGATCAAAACCAGCATGAAGAGCGCCACTAAAACGTTCAACTCGCCTTCCCGGATAAACTGGAAGGTTGTGATGATCGCAGATGGAAGACCCGCAACAATCCCGGCAAAAATAATCAGCGATATGCCGTTCCCCACGCCGCGCTCGGTTATTTGTTCCCCCAACCACATAATAAAAGCTGTGCCCGAGGCAAGCGTAATGACCGTCATGATGTGAAAACTCACGTCCGCATTCAATACAATCGGCTGACCACCGGGCCCTTGCGTGCCGGCCAAGCCCAGGCTGATCATAGTGCCTTGGATGACGGCAAGGACGATAGTCCCATAACGGGTGTATTGGGTGATTTTCCGCCGCCCCGCTTCACCCTCTTTTGACAATCGTTCGAGATAAGGAAAAACCACCGTCAAAAGCTGGAGGATAATCGACGCGCTGATATAGGGCATGATGCCCAAAGAAAAAACCGAAAATTGTTCAAGAGCGCCACCGGAAAAAAGATTAAACAAGCCGAAGATCGTGCCCTTATACTGTTCAAAGAACGCCGCTAACGCTTGGCGGTCGATTCCCGGCGTCGGCACATGAACGCCAAGCCGGTAGACGGCCAGCATCGCCAACGTAAACAACAGACGTTTGCGCAACTCTGGTATGCGCGAGGCGTTTTGAAAACCGCTAAGCATGAGACGTTATCAGTTCGGCCTTTCCGCCGGCCGCTTCGATTTTTTCCTTGGCCTTCGCCGAGAAGCTATGCGCCTTGATCGTCAAACTCTTGCTGAGCGCGCCATCGCCGAGGATCTTAATCCGGCGATTCTTCCCATGCACTAGTCCTTTTGCCGACAGTATCTCCGGATTGATCTCGTTATCCGATGAGAATCTTTCCAACTGATCCAGGTTCACGATGGCAAAATCGACTTTGAAGGGATTATTAAACCCTCGCTTTGGCAGACGTCTTTGTAAGGGCATTTGGCCGCCCTCAAACCCAGGACGGGTTCCACCGCCGGCACGGGCGCGCTGTCCTTTGTGCCCCCGACAAGCGGTTTTCCCATGACCGGAACCGTCGCCACGCCCCACACGTTTTTGTTTTTTTGTCGAGCCGGGAGCCGGCCTTAGATCGTCTAGCTTCATTTTAACGGATCTCCGCCAATGTTTTTCCGCGCCTTTCGGCGATTTCTTCTGGCGCTTTTAAATCGCGCAGAGCTTCGACCGTAGCTTTAACCATGTTGTGCGGGTTGTTAGAACCGAGGCACTTGGTCAAGACGTTCTGAATTCCGGCGGCCTCAACCACAGCACGAACTCCGCCACCGGCAATGACCCCGGTACCATCGGAAGCTGGTTTCAATATAACGTATCCGGCGCCAAATCTTCCGGTCACCTCAAAGGGGATAGTTCCTGCCATCACTGGAACCCTGATCAGATTTTTTTTTGCTTGTTCCAATCCCTTGCGAATCGCTTCCGGCACCTCGTTGGCCTTACCCATTCCGCAGCCGACCACCGAATGATTGTCGCCGACTACGATCAGGGCGCTAAAGCTGAACCGGCGGCCACCTTTAACTACTTTGGCAACCCGGCTAATGTGAACAACTTTTTCCTTGAGTTCTAATCCATGCGGATCAATGCGTTCCAAAGACACCTCACTACGTAGGCTGCGCTAAAATTCTAAACCACCTTCGCGCGCACCATCAGCAACCGCCTTTACGCGCCCGTGGAAGAGAAACCCATTACGATCGAAGACGACACGGCTAATGTTCTTTTCTTTACAAACTTTTGCCAAATTTAAACCGACTCGCTTTGCGGCTTCCACACCCTTGATGTTCTTGATTTCATCAGCCAGTCCGGAAGAAAGCGTCGAAGCGGATGCTAAGGTAATTCCCTTGGTGTCCGATATCACCTGCACGTAGATGTGCCTCCCGCTTTTATAGACGCAGACACGAGGGCGAGCATCGGTCCCCAAAACTTTTTTCCGGACGCGTTGTTGTCGCCGTATGCGCGCAATATTCTTTTGCTTGGTTGCCATCTCTCTAACCTCAGAGGCTATTTGCCAGCCGAACCCACGGCCTTGCCGGCCTTACGCTTGATAACCTCTTCGCGATACTTAATCCCTTTGCCCTTGTAAGGCTCGGGCGCTCGCAAGCTTCTGATTTTTGCAGCAGTTTCTCCAACCAGCTGTCGATCAGCACCGGTCAAGGTGATGATGACCTGCCGTTCGACCGACGCCGTGACACCTGGCGGCAAGCGAAAAACTACAGGATGAGAGTACCCCAGTGTCATGTGAATCTCTTGGCCTTTAACCTCCGCGCGATAACCGACGCCATTGATATCGAGTATACGGTTAAATCCTTTGCTGACACCTTCGGCCATGTTGGCGATCAATTTTCGGGTAAGACCGTGCAGAGCTCGAAGTCTCCGCGCCTCTTCGCCCCGCTCAACGTGAACAACAGTCCCATCAACTTTGACCGCGATTCCGGACGGAATCGCGGCGCTCAGCTTTCCCTTGGGCCCTTCCAGCCGAACTGAATCGCCGTCGACTGCGATTTTAACTCCCGAAGGGACCGTTATAGGTAATTTTCCGATGCGTGACACGTTTACCTCGTCCAAGCTACCAAACCGAACATAGAACCTCGCCGCCAACCTTGGCGCGTTGGGCTTCCCTGTCCACTAAAATTCCTTTGGAAGTAGAGAGTATGTTGATACCCAACCCCTTGCGAATCGGGGTTAACTGCTGGGCGCCGACATACACCTTCAAGCTTGGGCGACTCACTCGCTTTAATCCCAATATGATCGGGCGATTGTCTCGATCAAACTTCAGTTGAATGATCAGCTCGTCACCCGCGCCTTCGGCAGCTTTGACTTTCTTGTATTCTTTTACGTAACCCTCTTCAACGAAGACCTTTACGATATTTTCCTTGACCCGGGACCACGGCACGGCAACCCTTTGATGGCGCGCCCTCGAGGCATTGCGGATTCTCGTCAGCATGTCGGCGATTGGATCGGTCATTCCCATATATTGTTCTCCGTCCTACCAGCTGGCCTTGATAAGTCCCGGGATGTGGCCCTTACGAGCGTGGTCTCTGAGACAAAGCCGGCACATGCGAAAGCGTCGGTAAAACGCCCGGGATCGTCCGCAGAGCGGGCAACGATTGTATTCCCGAACTTTGAACTTATTCGGTCTTTCGGCTTTGATTCGTAAACACTTCTTGGCCAATGGAAATCTCCCTGATTATAGATCAAGTGCCAAACGGCATTCCTAAGTGCTTCAGCAACGCCCGTCCCTCAGGATCGGTCTTTGCTGTGGTGGTTATGGTCACGGTCATTCCCCGGGCCTTTTCAACTTTGTCAGGATTGATTTCAGGAAAAATGATCTGTTCTCGAAGCCCCAAGGAATAGTTCCCCCTCCCGTCAAAGGAGCGATCAGAAACGCCTTTGAAATCTCGTACTCTGGGCAGAGCTACGTGAATCAACCGGTCCAGGAATTCATACATCCGATCGCGTCGCAATGTCACCATGCAACCGATCGGCACTCCTTCGCGCAGTTTAAAATTAGCTATCGCTTTCTTGGCCCGTGTAATCACCGGCTTCTGGCCTGCGATAGCGGTAATCTCCGCGACCGTTGAGTCCAATGCTTTGATATTTTGCGTCGCCTCACCAAGACCGACGTTGATTGTGATCTTTTCTAACTTCGGCACCTGCATGGAATTCTTGTAGCCGAATTCCGATTTCATCGCCGGCACCACCTGATCGTCGTATTTCTGCTTTAGACGAACCATCCTTGTTACCATCAATCCAACGCCTCGCCGCAGCGTCGGCACACACGAACCTTATTGCCGTCGGTAAGAATTTTTTTTCCGATGCGCACCGGCGCGTTGCACTTGTCGCACATGATCATGATGTTGGATGCGGGGATAGAGGCTTCCTTTTCGACGATTCCGCCGGCTTGCTGCGGCCCTCGCGGTTTTGTGTGCCGCTTCACCACATTGATTCTTTCAATGATCACAGCATCCTCTTTCGGATTTACGCGGAGAACTTTGCCAGTCTTGCCCCGCTCCTTGCCGGAAATCACCATGACACTGTCGTTTTTGCGAATCTGCACGAACACGTTCTCCCAAACCGTTTAGAGCACCTCAGGCGCGAGTGAAATAATTTTCATAAACTTCTTGGCTCGCAGTTCACGCGCCACAGGACCAAAAATTCGGGTTCCAATCGGCTCCTTCTGATTATCGATGAGCACCGCCGAATTGTTATCGAAGCGGATATAAGTTCCGTCGGAGCGTCCAATCTCTTTTGCGGTTCTTACCACGACGGCTTTCATCACTTCTCCCTTTTTCACTTTGGCGTTAGGAATCGCTTCTTTGACCGACACAACAATGATGTCTCCGATCGACGCGTACTTCCGCTTGCTGCCACCCAAAACCTTGATACATTGGACTTTCCGTGCGCCCGAATTATCCGCAACATCCAACACCGTTCTCGTCTGAATCATGAATCGACCTCAACCTACTTGACCTGAACGGACGCCTAGACATCGGCTCCGGTGGACTGCTCACCCGCTGTCGTTTGAGTTCGCTGCAATATCTCACTAACGCGCCAACGTTTGTCACGGCTGAGGGGGCGGCATTCAACGATACGCACCCGATCGCCTACCTGACATTGATTGGTTTCATCGTGCGCTTTTACTCTGCTTCTACGTTTTAGATACTTTCTGTACTTCGGATGCATGACGGTTCGTTCAAGCGATACCACGATGGTCTTTTCCATCCGATCGCTGACAACGGTGCCGGTGCGCTCTTTTCTAAGGCTTCGATTATCCATACTATACCTGCCCGCCTTGAACCGCCTTTTCCTTCAAGATCGTCTCCACCCGAGCCAAGTCACGCTTGGTCTGCCGCAACTTCATCGGATTCTCCAACCTGCTGGTTGCCCGTTTTAACTTCAAATGACCGATCTCTTCACGAAGCTCACTTAACTTGCGGACGAGGTCAGCGGAGCTCATGTCGCGTAATTCCTTAGCTTCCATGAACCGCGCCTCTTCTTTCTACGACAATAGTCGGGATGGACAACTTGTGCGCCGCCAGCCGAAACGCTTCGCGCGCGAGGCTAGCCTCCACGCCTTCCATTTCAAACAGAATTCTCCCGGGTTGAACCACTGCCACCCACATTTCCGGGGATCCCTTGCCTTTTCCCATTCGGGTTTCCGCTGGCTTTTTGGTCAAGGGTTTGTCCGGGAAGATCCTGATCCAAACTTTTCCGCCTCTCTTGAGATACCGCGTTAGAGCGACTCGAGCTGCTTCGATTTCTCGCGCGCTCATCCAACCGCGGTCTATCGCCTTCAGTCCGAAATCTCCAAACGCCAGAGTGGAACCTCGGTATGCGGTTCCGCGCCGGCGACCCTTTTGTATTTTTCGGTATTTTACCTTTTTCGGTTCGAGCATCTTACCTGTCTCAAATCATTTTGCATCAGCCGCCCAACATAGCTTTCTGCTGTTCTTCTTCTTCGGTGAGCACCTCACCTCGGAATATCCAAGCCTTCACGCCGATGATGCCGTAGGTCGTGCGCGCCTCGGCAAAACCATAATTGACGTCCGCCCGCAGAGTGTGGAGCGGAACCCGCCCCTCACGGTACCATTCGGTTCGGGCGATCTCCGAACCGCCCAATCGACCTGCGCATTGAATCTTTACGCCTTGAGCTCCCATACGCATTGCGCGCGAAACACTTTCTTTCATAGCGCGCCGAAAAGCCACCCGACGCTCCAGCTGCAGGGCGACGTTTTCGGCCACGAGCTGTCCGTCGAGGTCCGGCCGCCTGACTTCATGAATGTTGATGTAGGTTTCGCGATTAGTAAGCTTGGCGATTTCTTCTTTTAGTTTTTCGATCTCAGCACCCTTTTTACCAATTACGATTCCCGGGCGCGCGGTATGAATATTAATCTTCGCCTTATTAGCGGCTCGTTCGATTTCAATTTTCGAAATGCCGGCATGATACAGTCGGCTTTTTAAAAACTTCTTCACACGGAAATCTTCGTGAAGCAGCTTGGCATAATCGTGACGTGAGTACCATTTCGAGTCCCATGACTCTATGACACCTAAGCGAAACATCTTTGGATGTGTTTTCTGACCCATGCTATCTCCTCTCACTCACCTCATCCAACACAATGGTGATATGACTCAAGCGTTTGCGAATTCGCGTAGCTCTTCCCTGCGCTCGCGGCGTAAATCGCTTCCACATTCCGGCCTCATCGACGTTGGCCTTTTTTACATAGAGTTGATCCACGTCGACGCTCTGCGTGCTTTCAGCGTTAGCGACCGCGGTGCGCAAAGTCTTGGAGACAATTAGGGCGGAGCGCTTCGGTGTGAATTTTAAAATATTCAGCGCCTCTTCAACCCCTTTGCCGCGAATCTGATCGACTACCAACCGAACCTTGCGGGGGGATAACCTGATAAACTTCGTACTCGCGCGAACTTCCATAACTCAGTTAATAGCCTTTGGTTCCATTCGTGTTGAATTCTCGGCCACAGATCGTCAACCGGCGCTATCTGGCGGCGCCGCCTGGTCGCGGTCCGGCCTGACCCGATTCGGCCTTTTTGTCTCCCGAATGAGCAAAGAAAGTTCGGGTCGGCGAGAACTCGCCAAGTTTATGTCCGACCATGTTTTCGGAAACAAACACCGGAATGAACTTTCGACCGTTGTGCACGCCGATCGTATGACCGACCATCTCCGGCGTCACCGTGGATCGACGCGACCAGGTCCGGATGACTTGCTTCTGACGTGATTCGTTCATGGCCGAAATCTTCTTGGACAGATGCTGATCGACGAAGGGCCCCTTTTTTATCGAACGCGGCATGTTTATTTCGCCTTTCTTCCCTTGACGATGTACTTATCCGTGGTCTGATTTTTCCTTGTCTTGTAGCCTTTGGTCGGCTTCCCCCACGGTGTCATTGGATGATTGCCTTTCGACCGTCCTTCGCCGCCGCCATGCGGATGATCGACGGGATTCTTGGCGATCCCGCGGGTGGTCGATCTAAAACCGAGCCAGCGCATCCGTCCGGCCTTGCCCCAGGAAACATTCTCCTGGTCGGCATTGCCGACCTGACCGATGGTTGCGCGGCACTCAGCCAGAACATTACGGAGTTCACCTGAAGGAAGCTTCAGCAACGCATAGGAACCTTCTTTGGCCATTAACTGAATACCTGAACCGGCGCTTCGGGCTAGCTGACCGCCTTTACCTATCTTAAGTTCAACGTTGTGAACCACAGTACCGACTGGAACAAACTTTAGAGGCAGCGAATTACCCGGCTGAATGTCGACGTTATCATCCCCAGCTATTACGGAATCGCCCACTTTAAGACGTTCAGGCGCTAGGATGTACCGCCGCTCGCCATCGGCGTAACAAAGCAACGCGATGTTGGCTGAGCGATTTGGATCGTACTCAATCGCTTCAACCTTCGCCGGAACACCTTTCTTGTTACGCTTAAAGTCGATAACGCGATAGAGCCGTTTGTGTCCTCCGCCTCGATGATCAGCGGTAATACGTCCATTGTTGTTACGACCACCGCTATGACCCAGAGGCGTTCTCAATGCCTTCTCAGGTCGCTTCTTTGCAACTTCATCAAAGGTCAAGCCCGTTCGGAAACGCATCCCGGCCGATGTCGGTCGATAGGTTCTAATCGCCATGATATATTCTCTCTATGCCGCGCCGAAAAAGTCGATCTTATCGCCGTCGCGTAAGGTTACGTATGCCTTCTTCCATTCCGGCCGCCGGCCCGTGCTTTTGCCTACGCGGCGCACCTTTCCCAGATAACGGGCCATGCGCACTTTAACGACCTTAACCTTAAAAAGAGACTCAACCGCCTTTTTAACTTCAACTTTGTTGGCATCAGGGCGCACCTTGAACAACACCTGCTGCACCGTTTCGGCAAGTAGCGAACCTTTCTCCGAAATGACCGGCGCCTTGATGATTTCCTGAGGTCCTCTCATGAAGCCAACCTCTCTTCCAACAGCTTCAATGCGCCTTCCATAAGGATTAGGTGATCGTATCGAAGAAGATCGTAGACGTTCAAACCTTCGACCCGAAGCACTTTGATCTTTGGCAAGTTACGAGCGGCCCGCTCGATTTTCGCATCGGCCTGTGAAACCACCACCAGGGCGCTTTGGATCTTCAATTCCGCAAGAGCATTGGCCATTAACTTGGTCTTAGCTTCCTCAAGCTCAAGCTTATCAAGAACGATGAGTTTTCCTTCTTGATTCTTAAGACTTAACGCCGACAGCAAAGCCTCGCGCCGCGCTTTACGCGGCATACGGAAAGAATAATCGCGCGGCTGAGGACCAAAGATCGTCCCGCCTCCGACCCATATCGGTGACCGAATACTGCCCGAGCGGGCACGCCCCGTGCCCTTTTGACGCCACGGCTTCTTGCCACCGCCACGGACAAAACCTTTAGACTTGGTTGCGGCCGTACCCGCGCGCCGGTTCCTCAACTGCATGACGACAGCCTGATGCAACAGATGCGGGCGCGCGTTGACGCCAAAAATCCGTTCATCAAGCTTGGGCTCTACCACATGAACTTCCATCGCGACCTATCCCTTTACCGCTCGTTGTAGAATTACGACGCCTTGTTTGGCCCCCGGAACAGCTCCCTTTACGAGGAGCAGATTCTCTTCGGCGCGAACGTCAATGACTTCCAGATTTTGGATCGATATATTCTCGTTGCCCCAGTGTCCAGCCATTTTCTTACCCTTGCGCACTCGACCTGGGTACGATCGGTTACCGATCGATCCGCCGTGCCGAAAATATTCGTGAGTACCATGGGATCCTGGAAATCCGGCAAAGGACCATCTCTTGATGACCCCCGAGAAGCCATGTCCCTTTGAAACCCCTGAGACATCGATCAGGTCCCCGATTTTGAACAGATCAGCCACTTTGATCTCTTGCCCCACCTGATACCCTGTCACATCGTTAGAACGGAATTCTCTCAAAATCGAAAATGCACCTTTGCCTGCCTTGGCCATATGCCCTTGAAGGGCCTTGTTGACCCTCTGGCTCTTCTTGCTGCCGAAGCCTACCTGCAGGGCATTGTAACCGTCTATCGCTGTTTCCTTCTTCTGCACTACGACACAGGGCCCGGTCTCAATGACCGTAACGGGAACCACATTCCCATCCGCAGAATAAAACTGCGTCATTCCAAGTTTTTTTCCGATGAGGCCAGTCATATGATTCTCTCAGGCGAGCTTTTCTAGTTGAGCTGTCTCCCTTATTGAAGCTTGATCTCAACATCCACACCCGCAGCGATATCGAGCTTTCCCAATGCGTCAATGGTCTGCTGCGTCGGCTCCAAGATATCTAGCAGTCTCTTATGGGTTCGGATCTCGAATTGATCGCGAGACTTCTTGTCGACATGAGGCGAGCGATTGACCGTATATCGTTCGATCCGTGTCGGCAATGGAATCGGACCAGCCACTCTGCCACCGGTGCGTTTTACTGTTTCGACGATCTCTCCGACCGATTGATCCAACACCCGATGATCGTAGGCCTTTAGCCGAATCCTAATTTTCTCGTTCATTTTTTGTCATCCGACTTGCCGTCTAACTTGGCAATAATTCCCTCGGCAACGTTGGCCGGCACCGGCTCATAATGTGAGAATTGCATCGTGTAGGTTGCTCGCCCCTGGGTCATTGAACGCAGGTCGGTAGCATAACCGAACATCTGGGCTAGCGGCACCCGCGCATCTATCGCCTGAGCAGCTGGCCGCGTATCCATTCCCAAAACCTTACCCCGGCGCGAGTTGAGATCGCCAATCACGTCGCCCATGAAATCTTCAGGCACCACGACCTCCACTGACATAATGGGTTCGAGCAGGACCGGACTCGCTTTGCGCGCGGCCTCTTTGAAAGCCATCGAGCCGGCGATCTTAAAAGCGATTTCCGATGAATCGACGTCATGATAGCTGCCGTCGAACAACGTGACCTTTACATCAACCATCGGATAACCCGCCAAAGCGCCATTTTCGGTCGCCTCTTTGACACCTTTTTCTACGGCTGGAATATACTCGCGCGGAATCGAGCCGCCCTTAATGGCATCGACGAACTCAAAACCGGCTCCCGGCTGTTGTGGCTCTAATTTGATCCAGACATCTCCGTACTGACCGCGGCCACCGGTTTGGCGAATGAACTTGCCCTGCTGCTCAACCGCCTTACGAACCGTTTCCTTATAGGCGACCTGCGGCTTACCGACATTGGCGCCGACATTAAATTCTCTTAGTAGGCGATCAACGATGATTTCCAGGTGAAGCTCGCCCATGCCGGAAATAATCGTCTGGCCGGTCTCTTCGTCGGTCCGCACTCGGAACGACGGGTCTTCAGCGGCTAGCTTCTGCAGTGACAAACCAAGCTTTTCCTGATCGGCCTTGCTTTTCGGTTCAATGGCAATCGAAATTACCGGCTCAGGAAACTCGATGGATTCGAGAATAATCGGATCGTTCTCATCGCACAAAGTATCGCCTGTGGTTGCAGTTCGCAGACCCACTCCAGCGGCAATATCACCGGCGTACACTTCTTTTATCTCTTCACGCTTGTTCGCGTGCATCTTCAAAAGACGACCTATTCTCTCGCGCTTGCCTTTGGTTGAATTATAAACACTGGCGCCCGCACTCAACGATCCGGAGTAGACTCTGAAAAAACTCAACGTTCCAACAAACGGGTCAGTCATGATTTTGAACGCAAGAGCCGAAAACGGAGCATCGTCCTTGGCGGGGCGTTCGTCGGGCGCCTGGGTATCGGGATCGATGCCTTTAACCGGCGGAATATCCAGTGGCGAGGGCAAGTACTCGATCACGGCGTCGAGCAACGGCTGAACACCTTTGTTGCGGAACGCCGAACCGCATAGCACCGGAATGATCTTGATCGCCAAAGTGGCACTTCGGATGGCCTTCGTCAGCTCAGCTTCGCTGATTTCGTGACCTTCCAAGTACTTCTCCATGATTGTCTCGTCCGAATCCGCAGCCGCTTCGATCAATTTTTCACGATACTCCGCCGCCGCCGATGCTAGCTCCTCCGGGATAGCTTCATCACGAAACTTGGCGCCGAGACTCTCATCCTCCCAAACAATCGCCTTCATGCGCACCAGATCAATGACGCCGATGAATTTATCCTCGGCACCGATTGGCAACTGCAACGGAACCGCGCGCGCGCCGAGACGATCCTTGATCATTTGGACGACCCGGAAGAAATCCGCTCCCAACCGATCCATCTTGTTGACAAATGCGATGCGGGGAACCTGATACTTATCGGCCTGCCGCCAAACAGTCTCGGTCTGCGGCTCGACGCCACCCACCGAGCAGAAAACCCCTACGGCGCCGTCCAAAACTCGCAGCGAACGTTCCACCTCGATCGTAAAGTCAACGTGTCCCGGCGTATCAATGATATTGACCCGGTGATCTCGCCATAAACAGGTGGTTGCGGCTGAAGTTATAGTAATGCCGCGCTCTTGCTCTTGGACCATCCAATCCATGGTCGCGGTTCCCTCGTGAACCTCGCCGATCTTGTAGTTTATCCCCGTATAATAAAGGATCCTCTCGGTGGTCGTTGTCTTTCCCGCGTCAATATGGGCCATGATGCCAATATTGCGGGTTCTATCTAAGGGAACAGTTCTAGGCATGGCTACACGGGAAAAAAAGGAGGCGGATCAACCGCCTCCTTTTTACATATATCTTTTCTAAATCTACCATCGGTAATGAGCAAAAGCGCGATTCGCCTCCGCCATACGATGGGTATCTTCTTTTTTCTTTATTGCGGTGCCTCGATTATTAGCGGCGTCCAACAATTCACCCGCCAGCTTTTCTTCCATGGACTTTTCGCTGCGATCGCGCGCCGCCTGGATCAGCCAGCGCATGCTCAAAGAGATACGCCGTTGCGGTCTCACCTCTACCGGAACCTGGTAGGTGGCGCCGCCCACCCGACGCGATCGAACTTCGACCGATGGTCGGGTATTCTCAATAGCTTTCTTAAAAATGCCGATGGAATCTTCCTTGGTCTTTGCCGCAACAATGTCTAAGGATCGGTAGAGAATCGATTCGGCGACGCTCTTCTTTCCCTGGTTCATAATCGTGTTAACGAACTTAGTAACGAGCTTTTCGCCAAATTTCGGATCCGGCAAAACCTCTCGTTTTCTTACTTCCCCTTTGCGTGGCATGTTACTTCGGTTTCTTCGCTCCGTATTTGGAACGACCTTGCCGCCTCTCCTGCACACCAATCGAATCGAGCGTTCCACGAATGATGTGATAGCGAACTCCAGGAAGATCTTTGACGCGGCCTCCACGGATCAATACAACAGAGTGTTCTTGCAGGTTGTGCCCCACCCCCGGGATGTATGAGGTCACTTCAATTCCATTGGTCAGCCGAACACGAGCCACTTTGCGCAACGCCGAATTTGGCTTCTTCGGTGTCGAAGTGTAAACGCGCGTACAAACCCCGCGCTTCTGCGGGCAGCCCTGCAATGCCGGCGCGGTGTTCTTACGCTGTTGTTTCTCCCTGCTCTCGCGAACCAATTGACTAATTGTAGGCATACATTTATTCGATCACGGAATTGAATTTAACTTGGATAAAGCGACAACTTCCTGGGGAACCACTTTAGTTAACAAATTAATCCCCCCATGTCAAAAGCCTAAGCTCCTGCGGCCTGTGACATGTCCTCTTCGTATCCCTCTGGAGCATCGATTTCGATTTCGGCTTTCGAATATCTCGCGACACCGGTTCCCGCCGGGATCAGCCGGCCCATGATGACGTTCTCTTTAAGACCGCAAAGTAAATCAATCTTGCCGTGAATTGCCGCTTCAGTGAGCACTTTCGTCGTTTCTTGAAACGAAGCTGCCGAGATAAAGCTTTCGGTCGATAGCGAGGCCTTGGTGATTCCGAGAAGCAGTGGCTCAGCCACAGCCGGCTTGCCGCCTCCTGCGATCGCACGCTGATTCTCTTCGTCAAAGCGCCATTTCTCCACTTGATCGCCGACCAGGAATTCAGTATCTCCTACCTCTTTGATGCGCACACGGCGTAACATCTGTCTGACGATGACCTCGATGTGTTTATCATTAATGCGCACCCCTTGCAGGCGATAGATCTCTTGAACTTCATCTACAAGGTACTTGGCGAGAGCTTTTTCACCCAAAATATTGAGAATGTCATGGGGATTTGAAGAACCATCCATGAGAGGCTCGCCGGCGCGTATACGGTCCGTTTCGTGCACGCTGATGTGTTTGCCCTTAGGGATCAGATACTCGCGGGGTTCGCCAACTTCGGGAGTGACGACCACTTTGCGCTTTCCCTTGGTGTCTTTACCAAAGGAAACGGTTCCGTCGATTTCACTTATGACTGCGAACTCTTTCGGCTTGCGCGCTTCGAACAATTCGGCTACCCGGGGCAAGCCACCGGTAATATCCTTTGTCTTGGTTGTTTCGCGCGGGATTTTTGCGATCGCATCGCCCGCGTAAACCGTTTGACCCTCTTGCACGTTGATATGAGCGCCCACCGGTAACAGATAGCGAGCTTCCGATGTTGCTGACATCCGCGCCGTCTGTCCACCATCGTCTTTGATCGAAATTCGCGGCCGCTTGTCAACGTCTTTGGAGTCAATAATTACCTTTGTGGACAGACCTGTGCGCTCGTCCACCTTCTCCTCCATGGTGATCGCTTCAACGACGTCACCAAACTTCACTACGCCGCTCATTTCGGTTAGAATCGGAATCGTGTACGGATCCCATTCGGCGATCAACTCACCGGCTTTGATCTTTTCCCCATCCTTCTTTTTTAGCTTCGCGCCATAAACCACCGGATAACGCTCTCGCTCGCGTTCCCTGCCTTTCTCACCTTCCGGATAATCGATGATGGCGAGTTCGCCGTTGCGGTTCATCACCACTAGATCCTTCTCCTTGTTGGTGACGGTGCTGACGTTGATGAACTTGATATAGCCATCGTTGCGCGATTCGAGAGTAGTCTGCTCTGCTCTCCGGCTCGCAGTACCACCGATGTGAAACGTACGCATCGTGAGCTGTGTTCCCGGTTCACCAATCGATTGCGCCGCAATAACGCCGATCGCTTCCCCGTGATTGACCATGTGTCCTCGGCCTAGATCACGTCCGTAGCACATCACACATACGCCGCGCTTCGATTGGCAGGTCAACACAGAACGAATCTTGATCCGCTCCAAACCGGCGTCTTCGATGCGTTGTACCAACTCTTCATTAATTTCTTGGTTGGCTTTGACGATAATGTCGCCGGAGAAAGGATCGCGCACATCCTCGAGCGCGACTCGCCCGAGCACGCGATCGCCGAGCGGCTCGATAATCTCACCGCCTTCCATGAGCGGCGTGATTTCTATGCCATCCATGGTGCCGCAATCAGGATCGGAGATCACCGAGTCCTGAGCTACGTCTACCAGGCGTCGAGTCAGATAACCCGAATTAGCGGTCTTCAATGCGGTATCAGCCAACCCCTTGCGCGCGCCGTGAGTTGAGATGAAGTACTGCAAAACCGTCAATCCCTCACGAAAGTTAGCCGTAATTGGCGTCTCAATAATCTCTCCGGACGGCTTGGCCATTAACCCGCGCATGCCTGCCAACTGACGGATCTGCTGGGCGCTGCCGCGAGCACCGGAATCGGCCATCATGAAGATCGGATTAAAGCTTGGAATCGAAGTTTCACGTCCGGTTTCATCAGTAACTTTCTCGGAACCAAGGTCGCGTAGCATTTCGTCGGCGATTCGATCGGTAACCTCAGCCCAGATATCAACCACTTTGTTGTAACGTTCACCGTCGGTAATGAGTCCGTTCTTGTATTGCTCTTCGATTTCGCGAACGTCTTCGTGCGCGCTCTTGAGCAAGACCTCTTTATTGGGCGGGATCACCATGTCCTTGATGGCGATAGAAATGCCTGCCTTAGTGGCATGCCGATACCCGATATCTTTCAAACGGTCGGCGAGAATAACGGTCGCCTTATTGCCAGCCAGCCGGTAACTGATGTCGATTAGATTCGCCAGCTCTTTTTTCTTCAGAACTCGATTGACTTCCTTGAATGCGATCTCCGACGGCACAACCTCATAAACCAGAATTCGGCCGACGGTGGTCTCGACGCGCTCACCATTCATCCGGACCGTGATCGGCGCTTGAATCTCCACCTCGCCCTGGTCATAGGCGATGCGAACTTCCGTCGGGCTGCTAAAGATGCGCCCGGCGCCTTTGGCTTGGAAGCGATCCCGGGTCATGTAGTAGAGGCCCAACACGATATCCTGCGTCGGCACGATGATGGGCTTACCGTTGGCCGGGGACAGAATGTTGTTGGTGGACATCATCAGGGCGCGAGCTTCAACCTGAGCTTCGACCGACAATGGGACATGAACTGCCATCTGATCACCGTCGAAATCTGCGTTATACGCGGCGCAAACCAATGGATGAAGTTGAATCGCCTTCCCTTCGATCAGGATCGGCTCAAAAGCTTGAATCCCAAGGCGGTGCAAGGTCGGAGCGCGGTTGAGCATCACCGGGTGCTCGCGAATCACTTCATCGAGAATATCCCAAACCTCGGGCCGTTCTTTTTCGACCATTTTTTTTGCGCTCTTGATCGTGGTGACGAAGCCGCGCTCTTCGAGCTTGTTATAGATAAACGGCTTGAACAACTCCAAAGCCATCTTCTTAGGCAGCCCGCATTGGTGCAGCCGCAGTTCCGGTCCGACAACGATCACCGAACGTCCGGAATAGTCCACCCGTTTGCCGAGCAGGTTCTGGCGGAATCTGCCGGTTTTACCTTTAAGCATATCGCTCAAGGACTTAAGCGGCCGGCGATTCTGGCCGGTGATAGCTCGCCCACGCCGGCCGTTATCAAATAGAGCGTCAACGGCCTCTTGGAGCATGCGTTTCTCATTGCGAATGATCATATCCGGCGCGCTTAGCTCCATCAGGCGCTTGAGCCGATTATTTCGGTTGATGACGCGCCGGTAGAGATCGTTTAAATCCGAGGTCGCGAAACGACCACCGTCAAGCGGCACCAAAGGCCGTAGATCCGGAGGAATGACTGGAACAACTTCCATGACCATCCACTCCGGTCGATTCCCGGAAGTCCTAAAAGCGTTGAGGACTTTTAATCGTTTTGCCAACTTTTTGCGCCGAACCTCGGAGTTCGCATCGCGCATCTCTTGGCGCAGATCTTCTGAAAGTTTTACTACATCGACGGCTTTGAGGATCTTCCGCACCGCCTCCGCGCCCATCTCCGCAGTAAACCTCCCGCCAAACTCCTCCATCGCTTTGCGATATCGAACCTCACTCAAAAGCTCCTTGTATTGCAAAGGAGTCTCTCCTGGATCGATAACAATATAGGACTCAAAATAGAGCACCTTCTCGATGTCCTTTAGCGACATGTCGAGCAAAGCACCGATCCGGCTCGGCAGGCTTTTGAGAAACCAGATATGGACTACCGGCGTGGCCAGCTCGATATGGCCCATCCGTTCGCGGCGCACCTTGGACTGTATCACCTCGACACCGCATTTCTCACAGACAACGCCTCGGTGGCGCATGCGTTTATACTTGCCGCAGTTACATTCGTAATCTTTGGTCGGACCAAAAATCTTGGCGCAAAATAAACCATCTCGTTCCGGCTTGAACGTTCTGTAGTTAATCGTCTCCGGCTTCTTCACCTCGCCGTGTGACCAAGACCGCACTTTTTCCGGGGACGCCACAGAGACTCGGATCGCATTAAAACTCAGCGGATTTTTCGGTCGTTCGAATAAGTTAAAAAGATCTTCCATAAAGATCCACCTCCAGCATCAGCGCAGTGGGCCTCCACAAGGCTTAGCTATTTTTCCTCGACTAGATCAACATCGAGCCCCAGACTCTGGAGCTCCTTAACCATCACGTTAAACGATTCAGGCAATCCTGGTTCAAGGAGATTATCCCCTTTAACAATCGCCTCGTACATTCGCGTTCGCCCAACGACATCATCAGACTTGACAGTCAGCATTTCTTGAAGAGTGTACGCTGCGCCATAAGCCTCTAACGCCCAAACCTCCATTTCTCCGAGCCGCTGGCCGCCAAACTGAGCCTTTCCACCCAATGGTTGCTGCGTAACGAGAGAATAGGGACCGGTGGAGCGAGCATGTATTTTGTCATCAACCAGGTGATGCAGTTTCATGATATACATAATCCCGACTGTGACTTTACCGTCGAAGGGCTCGCCGCTGCGGCCATCATATAGAGTCACTTGGCCGCTGACCGGTAGATCGGCTTTTCGCAGCAAATTAAAGATTTCATCCTCCGCCGCGCCGTCAAAAACCGGCGACGCCAAACGCACCCCGTCACGATATTTCTCCGCCAGTTTAAAAACGTCAGCGTCTTTGGCGCCATCGATAAGCTCGCTCGCTTCTTTGCTACTGAGATATTCCTTAAGCCGCTTGCGCAGAGCGTCAACTTCCTGGCGGTGTTCGCGCATTAGTTGATCGATCTGATGCCCGAGACTTCGCGCGGCCCAGCCCAGATGCGCTTCGAGAATCTGGCCCACGTTCATACGTGAGGGCACACCCAGCGGATTGAGCACCACGTCAACCGGGGTGCCGTCCTCTAAATAAGGCATATCCTCTTCGGGCAGAATTCTAGAAATGACGCCTTTGTTGCCGTGTCGGCCAGCCATCTTGTCGCCAACCTGCAACTTACGCTTGATGGCGACAAAGACTTTCACCATCTTGATGACGCCTGGCGGGAGTTCATCGCCGCCTCTAAGTTTTTCGATCTTGTCTTCGAATACCTCTTTAATTAGCTTGACCTGTCCGGCCGTGCTTTCAACAATACGGTCGAGCTCCGCTTCCACTGATTCGTTATCGACACGGATCTCGCTCCAGTAGCTCATCGGCAATTGATCCAGATCCTCCTCGGTGATCTCCTTACCCTTAACTAGCAGCAGTTTTCGACTGTCGTCGCTTAGTCGGTTCGCCAATTTCCGGCCGACTAGAAGTTTTTTCAAACGCCTGAGCGCGCCATCTTGAAGAATTCGGACTTCATCATGCTGATCTTTGCGTAGCCGTATGATCTCTTCGTCCTCGATCGCCTTGCTTCTCTCATCCTTGCCCAAACCTTTGCGCGAAAAGATCCGAACATTAATGACCGTGCCTTCAACTCCCGGCGGAACGCGCAACGATGTATCTCGGACCTCACCAGCCTTCTCTCCGAATATAGCGCGCAAGAGTTTTTCTTCGGGAGACAACTGAGTCTCGCCCTTGGGAGTGATTTTTCCCACGAGGATATCACTGGGCTTGACCTCGGCGCCAATTCTGATGATACCGCTGTCGTCAAGATCGGTCAGCGCTTCGTCGCCGACGTTCGGGATGTCGCGCGTAATCTCTTCCGGCCCGAGCTTGGTGTCGCGAGAAACACATTCAAATTCTTCGATATGAATCGAGGTGTAAATGTCTTCTTTAACGACACGCTCGCTAATCAAAATAGAATCTTCGAAGTTGTAGCCGCCCCAAGGCATAAGCGCGACAAGAACATTGCGTCCTAGCGCAAGCTCTCCCATCTCTGTGGATGGACCGTCGGCGATAACATCGCCGGCTTTTACTTGGTCACCAATCCTGACGATTGGTCGTTGATTGACGCATGTATTCTGATTGGAACGCTGGTACTTGACTAAATTGTATATATCAACTCCCGTGTCCCGGGCACCGGAAGTCTTGTCAGCCTTAACCACAATGCGCGTCGAATCGACACTTTCGATTACGCCGTCGCGCTTCGCCACAACTGTCACACCGGAATCCCGGGCGACAACTTTCTCCATCCCGGTACCGACCAGAGGAGCCTCAGTCCTTAACAGAGGCACTGCCTGACGCTGCATGTTAGAGCCCATCAGAGCCCGGTTGGCGTCATCGTTTTCAAGGAATGGAATCAGCGAGGCCGCCACGCTGACGAGTTGATTTGGCGACACATCCATGAAGTTGACTTCCTCAGGTCGCGCCATTACGAATTCACCGCCTTTGCGAGCGGAAACTAAATCGAGAGTGAAGACGCCACGGGCATCGATCGGCGCGTTGGCTTGGGCTATGACATGATCTTCCTCTTCAAGCGCGGAAAGATACCGTATCCGATCCGTGACCTTGCCATTTTCAACCTCGCGATACGGCGTTTCGATGAAGCCAAACTCATTGACTCGAGCATACGTCGTCAAGGATGCGATCAGTCCAATATTTGGACCTTCCGGCGTCTCAATAGGGCAAACGCGACCATAGTGCGTCGGATGAACATCGCGCACCTCGAATCCTGCGCGTTCCCGGGTCAGTCCACCGGGACCCAATGCCGATAAGCGGCGTTTGTGAGTAATCTCCGAAAGCGGATTAGTTTGATCCATGAATTGGGACAATTGGCTGGAACCAAAAAACTCTTTAAGCGCTGCGGAAACAGGCTTGTAGTTAATCAGTTCCTGCGGCATCAATGTTTCGATATCCTGCAAGCTCATTTTCTCTTTGATCGCCCGTTCCATACGCACCAGTCCGACACGGAAGTGGTTTTCAACGAGCTCGCCAACGGCGCGTACCCGACGGTTACCGAGATGATCAATATCGTCGACGGTGCCGTTGCCGTTCTTTAGCTCCATCAAATAGCGAACGACCTCAAGAATATCCTCCTTGCGAAGCGTGCCCTGCTCCAATGGAACGTTCAGCTTAAGGCGGTGATTCAGCTTAAGCCGACCTACTTTGGAAAGATCATAACGGTCAGGATTGAAGAACAAGTTGTTAAAGAAGTTAGTCGCCGAATCAACCGTCGGAGGATCACCCGGCCTTAAGCGGCGATAAATCTCCAAAATTGCATCTTGAGGTGAGTTGATGCGATCCTGCAACAACGTATTTCGCAAGTAAGGACCGACTGTCGATTCGTCGATGAACAGAACTTCGATCTGACGAATGCCCTTTTCTCGGATGAGATCCAACTTCTCTTGGGTAATGGGATGATTGGATTCAACGATGACTTCTTTGGTTTGCGGATTGACAATATCATGGGCAGCAATCCGACCCAGGATCTCTTCCCAAACGATTGGAACTTGTTTGACCTTGGCCTGCTCCATTTGACGCAAGACCGGACGGGTAAACTTTTTACCTTCCTTAACGATGAGATCATTGCTCTTGGGGTCGCGAACATCGCTAGTCACTTTCGCTCCCATCAAATGCGCGGGATTGAAAACAAGCGCCGGTTTGCGGCCATCGAAAACGATGGTATCGCTCCGGTAATAGTAATTCAGCAGATCTTCCGTAGTCATACCGAGCGCTCTCAGCAAAACCGTGGCATGAAACTTACGCCGGCGATCGATACGGACATAGATGATATCTCGGGGATCAAACTCGAGATCGACCCAGGAACCGCGGTAGGGAATGATTCGCGCCGAATAGAGCAACTTGCCGCTCGCGTGCGTCTTTCCCTTGTCATGTTCGAAAAAAACTCCAGGGGATCGGTGCAATTGACTGACAATGACCCGTTCGGTGCCGTTCACCATAAACGTGCCGTTCTTCGTCATCAGGGCAATCTCACCAAAATAGACCTCCTGCTCTTTGACATTCTTGATGCTGCGGGCGCCCGTTTGGGAGTCGACATCCCATAAAACGAGCTGAACCGTTACTTTGAGCGGCGCGGCGAAAGTCATGCCGCGTTGATGACACTCGTCGACGTCGTATTTCGGCTCCCCCAAGCTATAGCTGACAAACTCCAGGGACGCCGTTTCATTAAAGTCCTTGATTGGAAATACCGATTTAAAAACCTCTTGAAGGCCGATATTGTCGCGCTGCGCGGGCGAAGAATCCTTTTGCAAAAACAGCTCATAGGAGTTCTTCTGGATTTCAATTAGATAAGGCAGATCAATGATTCTCTTGATCCTGCCAAAACTGCGGCGAAATCGTAAATTATTGGCCACTTGAAATGGCATTGTTTCTCCTTTAGCGATCTAAACAATACTTCCGATTCACGGACGGGATTCTCCCGGCGCTGGTGCGCTATTTGATGTCGACCTTGGCGCCCTGTTCCTCGAGCTTTTTCTTGATCGTCTCAGCCTCGGCTTTTGCAACGCCCTCTTTGACGTTCTTGGGCGCGCCATCGACAAGATCTTTCGCCTCTTTCAAACCGAGACCGGTGAGCTCTCGAACAACCTTGATCACTTGGATTTTCTTTTCGCCCGCTTCTGTAAGAACAACATCGAATTCGGTTTTCTCTTCCGCCGCTGCCGCCGGGCCACTAGCTGCCGCAGCGATCGCCATAGGCGCCGCAGCACTAACGCCGAGCTCTTGTTCGAGTTCCTTGACCAGAGTCGCAGCGTCCAGCAGTGTCATGTTCTTGATGTAGTCCTTAACCTGTTCCCTAGATACCTCTGCCATAAAACGTCCCCCTTTTAATTAGATCCACACCGATCGTTGTAATTACTCGGCTTTT
>JAICEJ010000015.1 GCA_025924215.1 Candidatus Binatia bacterium | reverse complement strand
GACCATTTACGCACTTTCAGCGGCAGCGACAAATTGCTGTACCGGCTTTCATCAAAGACTCTCATGTGCGGCCACAGGGCAAAATTTTGAAAGATCATCTGCACGTTGCGTCTGCCGACGGGGATGTCATTGACCGGCATTCCGCCGATCAAGATGGTGCCGGCGTCAGGTGCTTCAAGGCCGGCGATAAGTCTAAGGGTCGTGGTCTTACCGCAGCCGCTCTCGCCGACGACTACGAGAAACTCACCGCTATGGACGTCGAGGTTGGCATGGTCAACCGCTAGGACCCGGCCGAACTTCTTGGTGAGGCCGCGTAGTGATAGAGAAACCACAGGGGCTTCATGCTAGTAAACGCCGCCGAAAAAAACAATGACAAACCTGGTGGCGGCGTCCCGGCAACTTGTTTATGATGCGTCCAATCGAAAGGCGATTTCTATTCTGGAAGGGGATTTCTTATGCACGGAATGCTTTCACCTGAAGAGCTGATCGCGGATCTTCAGAATACGTTACAGCAGCGTCATCCAAAACCTCACCCGATTCGCCAGCTGCTCCTGAGCGGGCGGCTGACTAGGGAGCAGCTCCAGTGGTGGGCCAAAAATCAGTTTCATGAGTTTCGCAACATTCATCGATTTTTCGGCATTCGTTATCACAAGTGTCCGGTTCCGGAGTTACGGCGCTTGTTATTGGAAAACATGGTGGAAGAAGAAGGAGAAGATTTGTTCGGAGGAAAATATCCCAGTCATCGCGAGCTCTGGGTGCAATTTGCCGGCGGCTTAGGCATTCCGGCCGATGAAATCTTGAATTACGAGCCTTTGCCAGCGATTCGCGCTGCTCTGGAGATGTATGTTTCTCTAGTGCAGCAGAGTCATTGGGCCGTAGCGATCGGAACGGGACTTGTCTTCGAGGGAGGCGGGCCTAAGCGCATGAAAGAGGAGCGTGAAGCGATCGAGAAATACTATTCCTGGATTCCGACGAGCACTTTGGATTTCTTCCGTGCTCACGAGTATCACGACGAAGGTCATGGCGACATGGTGACCAAGGTGATCAAGCAACACTGTATGGAGGAGCGGCTGCAAGCTGAAATGCGCGAAGCCGTCAAACAGAGAGCCGACATCATGTGGTTGCAGAATGATAGCATCTATAACGCCTTTGTCCGGCCGTCGTTGGCGCGGCAAACGATAGAAGAGATCGAAGGACCCTCGAGATAAAAGGCGCGAAGCTGCCTTCACGATAAAAACCACTTAACCGGTCGAAGGTTTTGCATGGCTATTAATAATAGAATGATTGACTTGCGGAGCGATACGGTAACTAAACCGTCAGCGGCAATGCGCCGGGCGATGGCTGAGGCGGAAGTCGGCGACGACGTGTTCATGGAAGATCCGAGTGTCAATCGTTTGCAGCAGCGCGCCGCGGAAACATTTGGACGAGAAGCGGGATTGTTCGTTCCATCGGGCTCGATGGGTAACCTGGTCTGTATCATGGCACAAACCCAGCCTGGGCAAGAAGTAATCTGCGAAGCGGCCGGTCATATCTACAATTACGAAATGGCGGCCATGGCCGCGATTGCCGGGGTTCTCCCTCGGGTGGTCAACGCCAGCAACGGGATTATGACTTGGGAACAGATATCTCAGGCGATTAGACCGAAGGCTTATTTTCGTCCGCAAACCGGCCTAGTGTCTCTGGAGAATACCCACAACATGGCAGGGGGTACGGTTTATCCGACTCGTTTGGCGCACGCAATCTGCGATCACGCTCATGAGGCGGGTCTAAAAATTCATCTCGACGGCGCGCGGGTCTTCAACGCGGCGGTTCACATTGGTCAGAGTGTCGCAGAAATTACCAAGAAATTCGATTCGGTTCAGTTTTGTTTGAGCAAGGGGTTGGGTGCGCCTGTGGGATCAATGATCGTCGGTTCACGCGAATTTATCGAACGCTGCCGTTCGATCCGCAAAATGCTCGGCGGCGGCATGCGCCAGGCCGGCGTCATCGCCGCAGCAGGGTTGATTGCGTTGGAGGACGGACCAAAGCGGCTGTACATCGATCACGAAAACGCCAAGATACTGGCGCAGGGACTCGCGGCGATTCCGGGCATACGCGTTGATCCGAGCTATGTTCAGACCAATATCGTGATTTACGATGTGCGCGAAACCAAGCTAAGCTCTGCCGAGTTTCTCGAAAGGATCGGTCGGCGCCAAGTTCTCGGAGTGCCGGTTGACGCAGAGCGGATTCGGATGGTGACCCATTTGGACGTGAATCGATCCGATGTCGAGGCGGCAGTGGGCTACATTGCCGAAGCCTTACGTTGCCGCAGCTAAAGTCTCGCTCGGACAGTATCTTCGGCGTCTTGGTGCGCAACGTTCTATGTGCTCCTTGTAATCAGTCAGTCGCCAAACGCACAGCCGCCCGACACCGCGCTCAAAGATCACAATCGCATGATCCTGAAGCAATCGTAAATATCAGAAGCCCGCTTAAGCTAATTGATCTCCGTTGCGGGAAAGACCCACACTTGAAGATTAGAACGCAAGACCGAGAAGCTTTGCCGCCGTCCCGCCGAGGATTTTTAGTTTGTCGGCATCTGAAATCCGCAGGTTCTGCACTGTATCAACGGCTCTCTTGAGCGGAAGCGGTACAGGCGGAGAATCGCTGCCGAAAACGACGTGGTCGATGCCCATGGTATCGATTGCGCATTGGACTGCCGCCGGGTGGTAGGAGACGGTGTCTACATAGAGTTGCCGGATATAGCTGGCCGGCGGCCGGGTCATGACATCCGGTTCCCACGGACCGAAGCTCATGTCTTCGCGCAACTCATAGCCCACACCATAACGGCCCGGCAGCATCGGCAGAGCTCCGCCAACGTGGGCGCAGATCATCTTCAGCTTCGGAAAACGTTCGAAGCCTCCGGTGAAGATGAATCGTGTGAGAGCAAGCGTAGTGTCGAAAGGTCTACCGAGCATTTCCGGAAGGCGGAAAATTTCCATTTTTTCATTGCCGATGGTGAACTTCGGCGGATGCACAAAAAGCGGAACTTCGAGCTCGCTGGCCAATTCAAAAAAAGGCGCCGCGCGCGGCGAGTCGAGGTACTCGCCGTTAACGCTCGTGTTGATCATGATCCCTCTGAGTTTGTAGTCGCGGATCGCTTTTTCGGTTTCCTTCAGGATTTTGCCGCTATCAAATGGCACCGAACAGGCCAGACCGAGCAGCCGTTCTGGGTATTTCGCCGTCAACTCGGCGGCGTGCTCGTTGAATTCTTGCACCACTCGGAGCGGATCGGCGCCGTCGGGTGAGCGAATCCAATTGTTCCCGAAAACTGTGATATCGACTCCAGCTTCATCCTGCTCTCTGAAAAGTGCGTCGAGATCGAAAACGGTTTTTGGGGACTTGCGATCAAACCAACTTTGAGGCATCAGATGCGCATGACAATCAATGATCATAACGAATTGACCCTTCTTGAGTAAAATTCAAATAGCCCTATCAATTTTTTAAGATCAGCGCGACATGGTGAATGGGATTGCGTAATGACAGATCACGACGAAGTAACCTTCAGGCCGATGATGCCTACAACAATCACTGTGATACACGCCAGGCGCGCCGGAGTGGCGGATTCATCGAACAGAAAGATACCCAAAATAGCTGTTCCGGCGGCACCGATCCCGGTCCAAATGGCGTATCCAGTTCCGACAGGAATGACCTTCAGGGCCTGGGCGAGAAAGTAGAAACTGGCAACCATTCCAACGACGGTGAAGAGAGTGGGCCAAAGTTTACTAAACCCTTCGGTATATTTAAGGCTAATAGCCCAAAGAACTTCGAGAATTCCAGCTATCGCCAGATTGATCCAAGCCATCGTTAGCCTAACGCACTAGCGGAAAAATCGCGCGTTCAAGACGATCATAATCTATGGTAAATTCGCGAGACACACAACTTTTGAATCACTCTTTAATTAGCGTCCAATGATCAGAGGATCTTATTGTCGATGGTTCCATTCGCCCCTAGTTGCCTGAACATTTCGCCATGCTGCGCAAATCCAGTGCGGCAGGATTGAGCTGAAGCTGAGTAGCCGGCCGACTGGGACGATCTCGGGCGTTGTCACCCTCCAGCGAAATATTAGATCGTTAGTAGGAACTTCGAAAAGGAATCGATCTATGTTTGATTCCGTCAGACCACCAAGGGTGTAGATAGTTCCAAACAAAAGATGGGCTTGTCGACGACAAGCCCATCTTGCTTCTGAAGCTTTCGCCTTGTCTTCTGCCTAAGAACGTGGCTTCATTCTGGTGGATCTTAAAGTGAGGGATGCAACTCGTACGATTAGCGATAGATGAGATCTCAGGAGACGCCTTCTTTTTTCGCTTCTTGGCGAAGGGGCAGAACGCGACCTTCTTTTCTCATGGAGACGTGACCTTCGAGGACAGCGCCATCGCCGATGACCAGGCTCTGCGTTGTGACATCGCCCACTACGGAACCGGGCGGCTGAATATCCAACTTTTTTTCGGCTTGAACATCCGCCATGACTTTGCCCTGAACAACGATGGATGCTGCGGTGATTTTACCCTTTACAGTCGCCTGTTGACCGATTGTAAGGTTGGCTTGTCCAGTTATTTCACCCTCGACATCGCCTTCAATTGTCGTAGGCCCATCAAAAAAAAGTTTCCCGTTGATTTTAGTGCCGGGCCCAAGATAGGCCTCGTTTGATCTGTTCGCATCTGCCATGAGTTTCCCCCTTTCCTTATAAGGCAGAGAATATAAATGACCTTCCTTACTTTGTCCATCAAAGAATCCCGAGTCGGGCCACGCCTTCCATGAAGTTGTCTTAGATGGATCAAGCTCGAAAGGAATCAATTTTGAACGTTGCTGAAGAAAGGATCGAGTTGCGCAAGTTCCCACCTGAGTTTTCTACGCTTCGCACTCAGGTGGGGCCGCGTCTGGCCGCAAGGAGAGAACAATGAAAATGGATGACCTCAGAGATTTTTTGGAGTTGTTGGAGGAATTCGACGAAGTTCAAAGGATCAAAGTACCAGTCGATTGGAATCTCGAAATGGGCGCGATCACGCGACGCTGTTATGACGTTGGCGCTCCGGCGGCGTTGTTCGAGAACATCAAAGGTTATCCGCAGGGATTCCGGACGCTGGGCGCGCCGTTGGGCGCAAGCAAGAAGCGCGGGCATTCGTTATTTGCTCGCACTGCATTGGCGCTGAGCCTGCGACCCAGCGCGTCAGCAAAAGAAATTATGCAAACTTATTTGCAACGTAGAGAAAACTTGATCAAGCCGATCGTGGTGAGCACAGGCCCCTGTAAAGAAAATATCATGAAAGGGGCCGACGTTGATGTTCTTAAATTTCCCATTCCGTTGATCCATGGCGGCGATGGCGGGCGGTACATTGGGACGTGGCACACGGTTATCACCAAGGATCCAGATGGTTCATGGGTCAACTGGGGAATGTACCGCCTGATGGTCCACGATCGCAACACGCTGGGATGTCTTTTCCCGCTGCAACAACATATCGGCCAGATGTATCAAAAATATGAGGCGATGAATCGGTCAATGCCTGTCGCAGTAGCAATCGGCGGCCAGCCTGTCATACCGATCGTGAGCTGCGTCCAAATACCGCCTCACGTGAATGAGGTAGATGTTGCTGGCGGATTGCAAAATGCGCCGATTTCGTTGGTAAGAGGCGAAACCGTTGATCTTGATGTTCCAGCGACTGCTGAGATCGTTCTTGAAGGAGAAGTATTGCCACATGAGCGCATGGTCGAAGGACCTTTTGGCGAATACATGGGATATGAGGCGGGGAAATCTTCACCGAAGCCGATCATGAAGATCAACGCGATAACTTATCGAAACGATCCAATTCTGCCTTTCTCGAACATGGGAATGCCGGTGCATGAAGGCCAGACTGCAACCGCATTAATCAAGGGCGCGGAGATATACTCTGAGCTTAGAAAACTAGGATTTCCGGTAAAGGGGGCATTCTGTCCACCCTATGCGGTTGGACATATGGCGGTGGTGGCAACGGAAGTTCCGTTTGTGAATTATGCCCGTCGCTTAGCCCATGCCGTCTGGGCGACGAAGCCGGGGCTGTTTACCTATTACATTGTCATTGTTGATGCCGACGTAGATCCCACCAACATGGATGAAGTTCTCCATGCGATGACTACCAAGTGTCATCCGGTAAATGGAATTCATCAGGTACCACATAATCCGGGATTCCCAGTCCTGCTGCCGTTTTTGCCGCCAAAAGACCGCCTGATCGGTGATGCCGCCGGAGTCATCTTTGACTGCACTTGGCCCAAGGATTGGCTACCGGAAAGCATTCCGGTGAAAGCCACTTTCGAAAATCTCTGGCCGAGCCACTTACAGGAGAAGGTTATCAAAAACTGGGGATTGTATGGATTTGATGAAGCAGGCGACTGACGACTGAGGAGATACGAGCACTTGTTCTGGTTTCGCGGAGTCTGCAGTAGGAAGGAGGTTTGCGGCGGAGGTGTTTTTCGGAAACGGTTCTATCGCAAGGAGGGGCTTTTGCTTGCTGCCGGATTTAACTCGCTTTGGGCGCCAGATTCTCTTCTTCTTGCACCCATTCCTGGAACCGACTCTCAAGAATTCGCCACTGCCCGCCGACTTTGAAGGCGGGTATCTGGCGGTGCTGAATCATGCGATGCAGCGTTCTTTTAGAAATTTTCAGAATCGTCGCCGCCTCAGCTAGAGTCAGTAATTTAATCGCGGTGTCGGCTGGTTTCATAATTATAGATGCTCCCGAATGAACGCAATCGAGCAAGGCTTATGCCATCAAGCTGCGGCGACGTAAGCATCTATATTCATGAGCGAAACTGAGTTGCCGCAAGGAAGAAACAAATATATCGCTGGTCAAAAAATCGACAGCATCGAACTCAGGGCGACAAAAATGGCAGCTAAACGGTGAGGGTCAATCAGCTAAAGTTTCGGAACCAACTAAACCGCCGAATCCATTGAGGAGAAAGAAGCAGATTTTAACGAGTTATTCAGACAGGAGGATCAGAATGAAAAAGCTGCAGGAAACGGATCGGGAATGGTGCGAGGAAGGGGAGTTGAACCCCTACGCCCTTTCGGGCACTAGCCCCTCAAACTAGCGCGTCTGCCGATTCCGCCATCCTCGCAAATAATGTTGATATTATCGATTAGTGGCTCCGTCGGGTTGTTGTTCTGAGGGTGCTGTGGTTTTACCAACGGATTTTGTCGACCCAGTTTCTTCTTTAGCCGGCATCACTGGAGCACCGGGCTGCGACGCGGGGCTGCGACTATCAAAGATCGTTGCCGATGGTCGCTGCCCTGCGAAATATCCCAAGGTCAGAGACGTGATCATAAAGACGATCGCCATCGCCGTTGTAAGCTTGGTTAAAAAGTTTCCTGCACCGCTGCTGCCAAAAATCGTCGAGCTAGAACCGCCGCCGAATACAGCACCGATTTCAGCTCCTTTGCCGGTTTGCAGCAAGACAACCAATATCAATCCGATACAAACAATTATGTGTACGATGGTAACTGCTATAACCATATTTTTACTCGTCATCGAAGCAACGAACTACTCTGAGAAAGCTTTCCGGCTTTAAGCTTGCTCCTCCTACAAGAAGGCCGTTCACTTCTGAAATTCTACCGAGGTCCGTGGCATTTTCAGCGTTTACGCTGCCGCCGTATAAGATCCGAACGCTAGCTTTCCCGAACGAGTTCGTCAGGTGACTGCGAATTGCCCCATGGACTTCAGCGATTTGGCTGGGATCTGCGTTGTGACCGGTTCCGATAGCCCAGACTGGCTCATAAGCAATGTCGAGGTTTGCTATAACATTTTCGTTTGGCTCCTTCAACGCAAATTGGATCTGCCGCAAGATAACCTCCATCGTCCTACCGGCGTTGCGTTGATCGAGAGTTTCACCGACACAAAGGATTGGGCGAAGATTGTTTCTGATGGCAGCTGCTAATTTTCTCGCGGTTATTTCATCGCTCTCGTTGAAGACATGGCGGCGCTCCGAGTGACCCACGATCACGTATGTGCAACCCAAATCCGCTAGCATAGCCGGGCTGATCTCACCGGTGAACGCGCCGTTGTCTTCCCAATGGCAGTTCTGGCCGGCCAGCGAGATTCCCGAGGTAGCGATCCTTTCTTGTACGGTTCCCAATGCTGTTGCGGGCGGCGCCAATACCACAGCAGCTTTCGGAGTTTTTTGACTGGTACCTTGAACGATAGCGGCGGCAAGGTTCGATGCCTGTGACAAGGTCCCGTTCATCTTCCAATTGCCGACCACCAACGGGTTCATGCGGTTTTCTCAAGTGCCTTGATGCCGGGAAGCTCACGCCCTTCTAAAAACTCCAAAGTCGCCCCGCCTCCCGTCGAGAGGTGAGTAATGTGATCAGCGACCCCCGCGGTTGTAACTGCGGCAACCGTATCGCCGCCGGCAACAATACTGACGATGTCGGACCGATGAGCGGCGAGTGCTTGGGCCAAAGCTTTACTTCCTTGATCGAAGGGCTCTACTTCAAATAGTCCGACAGGACCATTCCAAAGCACCGTTTTGGATCGGCCGATCTCCTCAATGAAGCGATCTGTTGTTCGTGGTCCAATATCCAATCCAACCCTTCCTTCTGGGATGTTAACATCGCTGGTTGAAGAATTCTCTTTGTTTTCATCGCCAGTCAAATGATCCGTCGGCAGGAGTACTTTGACTCCATGTTTGGCCGCGTCTGTCATCAGCTCTTTTGCAACAGAAATCTTGTCTTGTTCGATCAGCGAGCGCCCGATATTTATTCCGTTAGCTTTCAGAAAGGTGTAGGCCATTCCCCCACCGACAAGTAACGTGTCAAGTTTGGGTAATAGATTTTTGATGACGCCGATCTTATCTGAAACTTTTGCTCCGCCCAGAATTGCGATGAAAGGCTTTTCTGGGCCCGTCAGTACGCGCGAGAGATAGTCAAGCTCTCGTTGTAGTAAGAGGCCGGCAGCTTTGATTTCGAAAAACGCTGCCATACCTGCCGTGGAAGCATGGGCGCGATGCGCCGCGCCGAAAGCATCATTGACATAGACATCGGCCAGCGAGGCAAGAGCACGGGAGAAAATCGCATCGTTCTTTTCCTCTTCGGGATGAAAGCGCAAGTTTTCAAGCATAACAATTCGCGAGTTTGGATCACGGGCGAGTTCCTCAGTTTCTGAGCCAACGCAATCGGGCGCCAGGACTACTTGTTGGCTCAGAGACTTTTCCAGATACTCACGTACGGGTGCTAGGCTGAATCTCGGATCCTTCCTTCCGCTTGGACGGCCCAGATGAGAAGCGATAATTACTTTCTTTGACCTGTCTAGGATCAGTCGGATGGTCGGCATAGCGCTTTCAATGCGATGAGGTTCGGTGATTTTGCCTTTGTCGAGAGGTACATTGAAGTCGACTCGTAAGAATACTGTCTTTCCGGTGGTGTCGATTTGATCAATGCCACAAATCATACGTACGTCCTAAATTGAACGATTAATGTTGAGAAATACGCATTTACTAATTGACTAATAACAGAGGTTATAATATTTTTTCAATTAACATTTCAAAGTCCATCATGTTTTCTTTCTGGTCGCTCCACCTTTTGGCCCAAAATGGCTCGTTCGTTCCGCAACCGCATGGGATTCTCGATCTCGTTCGGGGATCAGGCATCGTTGTTCAAGCAATTCTCTACTTGCTGGTTCTCTTTTCGGTTGTTGGGTGGGGTATTATCGCGTACAAGTTTCGGCAGATGCGCAGGGCTAAAAAAGAGTCGCAGAAATTTATCGAAATCTTCTGGGAAAGACGCAACTTGTCCTCAATCCACGATGCCAGCCGGGAGTTGAAATCTAGTCCGGTAGGCCAGGTCTTTCGCTCAGGTTATGAAGAACTCGTCCGGGTATCTCGCTCAAAGAAGGATTCCCCTGTGGGCGATAACTTGACGACTGAATTGGGCGGCGTCGACAATGTTTCCAGGGCTATGAAACGGGCGACCAGTGTCGAAATAACGAAACTGGAAAAATATTGCACCTTTCTTGCCACTACCGCTAGCGCGGCGCCATTCATAGGACTTTTTGGCACGGTGTGGGGCATTATGAACGCATTCATGGGCCTTAGTACGACACATTCATCGAGCATTCAAGCGGTGGCGCCAGGAATTGCCGAAGCATTGATCGCCACTGCTGTAGGTCTGGCTGCCGCAATTCCGGCGCTGATGGCCTACAACTACTTCGTCCAACAGATCAAGGTGCTGGCTGTTGAGATGGACAATTTTTCTCACGAATTTCTCAATATAGCTGAGCGCCACTTCTTCAAATAAGTAAAAGAGGTTCAGATGGCAATGGACACCGCTTCATCGCGTGACAGCACGACGATTTCGCAGATTAATGTTACCCCGCTTGTTGACGTTATGTTGGTGCTGCTGGTTATTTTCATGGTGACTGCGCCAATCATCCAACAAGGAGTACAAGTCAATTTGCCGCAGGCTAAAGCGGCCGCTATTCCTGGTACCGACGAGCTGCTAGTTGTTAGCATTGCTAAGAATGGCAAGATCTACTTAAATGATAACGTTATGAGTTTGGATGAGCTGGGCGCGAAGATGCGCGCTATTCGCATAAATCTAGCCGATAAGCAAGTTTACGTCAGGGCGGATCAAGATGTTCGTTACGGTTTGGTAATGCAAACAATAGCCGAATTAAAGCAAGCCGGTATCGACAGAGTGGGGATGGTGACTCGTCCGATGTTAGAAGACGGATAGCAATGGCAGGTGAGTCCAACAGCAAAACCATTGCGTCAGGAGAAAAGTCGCTTGCATCGGTGGGGAGAGACGATCGGCTGTCGAATTGGTTGCTTTTCTCGTTTATTTTGCACGGCGCAGTCCTGATAGCGTTGATCTTCTCGCCTTACGTTCCATCTGTCACGCGTCCTGCGCCACCCATCTATACCGTAGACTTAGTAGGAGGAGAAAAAATCGGCGGTAACCGACCGGGCACTGAGCTTTATCCTGCCACGAACCCCAAAGATCCGCCCAAAAAGTTTAACTCCGAGCCCGCGGCCCCGGCTCCGGAAATCAAACACGTCAAACCGAAACTACAGGAGAAATCTGAGAAGCCCGCAAAAGCCGAAATCCCCAAGGCGGATAAAAGTGAAAAGCTGGCAAAGCCCGAGAAAACCGTCAAACCCAATGAGAAAACAGTTCCGGTTGAGGACAAGTTAGCTGTAAAGAATACGCTAGTAAAAAAGGAAGAACCTAAAAAAGAAATTAAGAAGGAAGAACCTAAACAGGAGCCGGCAAAAGAGATTAAGAGCGCTGCGGCGCCGGATGAAAGCGCTATGGACAAGGTGCGCGAAAGGCTCATTCAGTCCGCGCTCGATCGGGTAAAAAGCCGCGCTGAAAGCACACAAAAGGCCGCCAGTTCCAAAGGCGGAGAGGTCCTCAGTGTGGGTCCCGGAGAAGGTGACGGAGCGGCGGCACTTGGTCAAGGCGGCCGGGGCGGTGGAACGGCGGTTAGAGGTGCTGAATTTTTCATGTACCAAGCTAAGATCGTTAACACGATCAAGGAAAACTGGGCGTGGCCGGGCCAGAAGGGGAGTTTGAAGGCCTTGGCCCGATTCAGCATTAAGGATAACGGGGAAATCACCGGGTTGAAAATCGCTGAACCATCTGGAGACGCTGCGTTTGATGAGTCGATCTTGCGCGCGTTGAGGAAATCCAGTCCCCTGCCTCCGCCACCTGAGTCGTACCGGAAGGACTTCGCTCAGGTAGAAATGAATTTTCAGCCGTAGTTTGAGGAATGATGTGAAGCAAAAAACTACTTCAGCGATTATTTTCTATCTGCTCATGCAGGCCTCGGCGAGCTATGCGCAAGTCCGTCTTGACGTCATCGGCCCCGGAATGCCGAAATATCCGATAGCCATTTCGCCGCTCAAGAATACTGGGAATGGTGCTGATCCAGGTCGCATATCGGAAGGTGTGGCGGATGCTATCGTTTATGATCTTGATCTCTCCGGTTGGTTTCGAGTTTTGGACCGAGCAACATACATCGAGCACCCGCAGCGCAGTGGCGATACACTGGGGACGTTTGATTTCAAAGACTGGTCGACCATCGGTGCGGTGGGCCTGGTAAAAGGCAGGTTTTCTGTTCAGGGCGATGAAGTCACGGTGGAGCTTCGGTTGTTCGACGTCACTCAAGGAAGAGAAACGATCGGTAAAAGGTACACAGGGCGCGCCCGGGATTTTCGCCGCATCGCGCACAAATTTGCCGATGAAATCATCAAACAGTTCACTGGCGTGCCGGGCATCTTCAATACACGAATCGCCTATACATCGACTGGTGGTGGTCGTTTTAAGGAGATTCACGTTGCCCATCTCGACGGGAGTGAGAAGTACCAGGTGACAAATAATCGGACAATTAATTTGTCGCCGTCGTGGACACCGGACGGAAAATCCATCCTCTATACATCCTATAAGGAAAGAAATCCGAGTCTTTATCTATTCGAGTTATTCAGCGGCAAAGACCTAAAGTTTTCCAGCCGTACGGGCTTGAATCTCGGCGGCAAATGGTCGCCCGATGGGCAAAATGTCGCGGTTTCCCTCGAACGGGGCGGAAATACCGACATTTACCTGCTCGAACGGAGTGGCGATATTGTGCGCCGGCTCACCGATGATACGGCCATCGACGTTTCGCCTTCATGGTCGCCGGACGGTCGGCAACTGGTGTTCGTTTCTGACCGAAGCGGGTCGCCCCAACTCTATATTCTGGATGTCGCTAGCGGCAAATCGCGACGCTTATCCTATAGCGGCAGTTATAACACTTCACCCGACTGGTCTCCGGCTGGCGATAAAATCGCCTACATAAGCAGGGTCGGCGGTCGGTTTTCAGTTTTCAGCATTCCTGTAGATGGCGGGGAACCGGCGCGACTTACCAATAATGCGTTCGACAACGAAGATCCGGCGTGGTCACCCGACGGCCGCTTTATTGTATTTTCCTCAAACCGTGCCGGACGCTACCATTTATATGTGATGCAAGCCACTGGTGAAAATCAACGTAGATTGACAGGTTCTGGGGGAGATGATACAAAGCCGAGCTGGTCTCCTCGGTTAGAATAACCTCTTAAATTTCAAATTGATTCTGCGCAAGTTCCCGAAAAAGGAGTTACGATGGGTGACTTTAGAATGCTGTGTTACGGTATCGTTGCTGCTTCTGTTTTGGCGAGCTGGGGTTGCGCTCCATCGACTACTAAGCCTGATGGGGCAAGCGTCGGTCCTACAGGATCATCATCTGCGACTCCTTCGGGATCAGGTAGCAAGAGCGCCGGCGAGGGACGAGCCGGCACTGCAAAGGAATCGACTGTTCCATCTACCTCATCGAGCCTAGATCAATTAAAAGCAGGCAAACCGCCCGTCACTTCCGCCTCAAGCCCATTGAAAGACGTTCTCTTTGAATTCGATAGCTACGATCTCAGGGGAAACGCTCGAGATGTTCTTAGAGCTAATGCAGATTGGCTTAAGAGCAATCCGTCAGCTCGAATTGAGGTGGAAGGGCATTGCGATGAACGAGGAACAAGCGAATACAACCTGGCGCTCGGAGCTAAACGGTCGCAAACCGCTAAAGATTATCTCGTTAGCCTAGGCATTTCTCCCGAACGCATATCGACGATCAGTTACGGTGAGGAGATTCCGGTGTGCACAGAATCAAATGAAAACTGTTGGCGGCAGAATCGTCGTGCTCGTTTCGTCGTCGTTCCGAGCCGACCGGCGTCATAACAACTGAGCCACTCCATTCTGGCGAGGTCAGACACGATGCAAATTCACCGAATGTTACTAGTAGCTCTATTCTCTGTCGGCGCATCTGCTTGTGCTCAACCGCAGCAAATCGAGTTGCTGGAACGTGAACAACGGCGGATTCGTAGCGACCATGCGAGTATCCATAACGAGGTCGAGTCGATGCGATCGAGCCTAGCGGACACCAGAGCGAATATGCAGCAGCTGCAACGCGAGTTTAGCGCGCTCAAGGAACGGATCGAAGAGACTCGCTATCAAGTCGGTCGGCAAATCGGCCAATCTAGCCGGGACGGCGATCAGCGGGTCAAGGATTTGGAAGCGCGGGTTGCCAAATTAACTGAAGGATTCAAAACACAGGAAGGACAGTTAAAAGCGCGCGAGGAAGAATTAAGGGAGCTTCAAAAAAATATTCGGCAGCAGCCGGTGGCAGGGGGTAGTTCTGCGGAAAGAACGGAAGCCTCGGCTGCAGAAAACGAGGCGGTAAGAACCGACTACGAAATCGCGTGGCGAGCGTTGGAAAAAAAAGATTATCGGCTTGCGATTAGTCGCTTCAAGGAGTTTCTCCAAAAGCACCCGAAAAGCAAGTTGGCCATGAATGCTCAGTATTGGATCGGCGAAAGTCACTATGCTTTGCGGGAATTCGACCAAGCGATTCTTGAGTTTGATGCCGTGCGCAGCAGATATCCGCAAGCGGACAAAGTTCCCGCGGCGCTTCTAAAACAAGGCTTTGCATTTGCTGAACTAGGTGAAAAGGTAAATGCTCGATTGATCCTGCAGGAAGTCGTCGAGAAGTACGCACAGTCGCCGGAAGCGGCACAAGCCAAGCAAAAATTAAGATCGCTTGAGTCATAGTTCGCCCGCCCCGTTAATGCGCCCTCTTGTTTCGGTTGGCGCGAAGCAATCGATACCTCCTCATCCCATTCGCCCAGACCGGAAGTCGAGAGATATGGAAGTTTTTCGCGACATCGAAGATTTTCGTCGACCTGAGTCGAAGACGGTCGTCACTATGGGGAATTTTGACGGCATCCATCTCGGTCATCAGGCGCTGGTTGCCAACGCCGTAGCGGAAGCTAAACAATGGCGTACTAAATCCGTTGTTTTTACCTTCGACCCTCACCCACTGAAATTGCTTGCGCCCGAACGGGCGCCGCAGATGATTGTAAACCATCAGGACAAAATGGACATGTTGCAATCCGTGGGAGTGGATGCGGTTATCGTGCAGACTTTTGACCGTCGCTTCGCAAGTATTCAGGCTGAGGATTTTGTGCGACGGTATCTTCTTGAGCGTCTTAATTTGTCCAAGATCTGGTTGGGCAGAGACTTAAGGTTTGGCCATGCTCGCGAGGGAGACGCGGAAGACCTGATTCGTTGGGGCAGTGAACTGGGTTTTGGCGTTGGTATCGTTGAGCCCATCCTCGTTGAGGGAAAGCGGATAAGCAGTTCGCGAATCCGGCAGTTAATCGAACAAGGTCGCGTAGATGAAGTTCAGCCGATGCTCGGCCGCTATCACTTCGTTTCCGGCACGGTTGTTAGTGGTCACCGCCGTGGCCGGAACATGGGCTTTCCGACAGCCAATTTGGCCGCCACGACCGAGCTTCTTCCTCAAGACGGTATTTATGCAACTATTCTGGAGTTACAAGGTCAGGGTTGGTTGAGCGTCAGCAGTGTTGGTCACAATCCTACGTTCGGCGAAGGATCGCGCACGATAGAGGCTTATATTTTGGACTTCGCAAAGGAGATCTATGGGGAACCGGTAAAGCTGAGTTTTGTCCAGAGGATTAGAGAAGAGCGGAAGTTTGCTGAAATAGGAGATCTGGTGATTCAGATGCACCAAGACGTCCAAACGGCTCGTGCCGTATTCGATCGATTGAAGCTCCGCTACAAGAATTAGTATTGAATGGAATCATCGATTGTTCTTGAGCGGGCTATGGTCGGGGAGAAAGCATCCGGAATGCGTCTGGATGTCTTCCTTAGCCAGAATTTGGCCGAAGAGCTTAAGCGTTATGGCTTAACTCGATCGCGGATGCAGAAGTTGATCAAGGACGGGGTCATTACAGTCAATGGGGCCCCAACCAGATCGAGTAGGCGCCTCAAGCCAAGTGATTCGGTTGAACTTGGCAGAATTCCTAAATTAGAAACGAAGTTAAGGGCAGAGGCTGTCCTTCTCGACATTATCCACGAAGATCGCGATTTTTTGGTCATTAATAAGGCGCCTGGGATGGCGGTGCATCCCGCCGCCGGAAGCGTCACTGGAACTCTGGTTAACGCGCTATTGCATCATTATCCCGAGCTAAAAGAGATCGGCACCGAGGGCCGCCCGGGAATTGTTCATCGCCTGGACAAAGATACTTCTGGGGTTATGGTCGTTGCGAAGAATCATCGGTCGTTGCAACTATTGGCGCAGCAATTCAAAGATCGCACAGTTCATAAGGAATACCTTGCCTTAGTTTGGGGCAAACTTAAGGGTGACAGCGGCATCATTGATCGCCCGATCGGCCGTCATCGATCCCAGCGGAAGAAAATGTCTAGCCGTTTCGCTTATTCAAAAACACGCGAAGCCCTGACCGAGTGGAATGTTGAAAAATGCTTTGAACTAAAAGCCGATTCGAGGAGCATCCGATGGGTCAGCCTATGCCGACTTCGGCCCAAAACTGGACGCACGCACCAAATCCGCGTTCACTTGGCGGAACTTGGTCATCCAGTGATTGGCGATAAGTTATACGGAGGGCGTCCGAAAGCTGACTTCAAGAACAGAAACATCATTTCATTGCTATATGATTTTCCTCGCCAGGCACTGCACGCGGAGAGACTTGAAATTTCTCATCCGACGACAGGTCGCCGCATCGAGTTCAAAGCAGCTCTTTATAACGACATACATGAAGTCGTAAAAGAATTGGAAACGGTGTCTTGCAAATGATCGGGGGTTGACAATCAGAGTGCTTTTCAATAGGATGAACTAACGTTAACCAATTCAGCGTTTCTGAATCGATCCCCACAATAACAATCGTCCGTTGAACTCCGTTCCGATTTAATTTGGATCCTAAAAGTAAGTTCTGCTGCGCACGAGAGCCTGCAATACTGACAGGCCGCGTTTGTAATCGTGTTCACCTCTATGTTGTCCCGGCAGGTTGATATATCTGGGATGCGGGTTTAGCGACCGCACGTGAACGTAAGCAGAGGGGATCGCATCCGGTTCATGGTTTTGGAAACGAAAGGAGAGGCATAGTTATGGTCCGTGGTAGAACTCGCGCCGTTGAGTCTGAGGCTGTGGAAGATAATGGGCTGAATTTGAAGGCCCTAAAAGAAAAGAAAATCAGCGAACTTGCGTTGATTGGAAAAAACTTCAATATCGAAGGCGCTGCCAATATGCGCAAGCAAGAACTCATCTTTGCGATCCTGCAGGCGCAAACGGAGCAAAACGGTCATATATACGGAGAAGGGGTATTGGAAACTCTTCCCGATGGTTTCGGGTTTTTGCGCGCACCCGACTATAATTATTTGCCAGGACCGGATGATATCTACGTCTCTCCCAGCCAGATACGCCGGTTTAGCCTGCGTACGGGCGACATTATCTCCGGACACATCAGACCGCCAAAAGAAGGGGAGAGATATTTTGCCCTGCTCAAAGTAGAATCGATTAACTATGAGGATCCTGAGCGGGCCCGAGAGAAAATCCTTTTTGACAACCTAACTCCTCTATATCCTAACGAACGTTTGCGACTCGAGTATCAGCCGGAGGATTATACAACCCGAATTGTTGACCTTTTGACTCCCATTGGCAAAGGTCAACGCGGCTTAATCGTTGCCGCCCCGCGAACAGGGAAAACTATGATGTTGCAACACATCGCCAAAGCTATCGCCAATAACCACAAAGAGGTAGTGCTGATTGTTCTTTTGATCGATGAGCGGCCCGAAGAGGTCACGGATATGCAACGTTCGGTCGATGGAGAGGTCATCAGCTCAACATTCGACGAACCAGCCACACGGCACGTTCAGGTTGCGGAGATGGTCATCGAGAAGGCAAAGCGTCTGGTGGAACATGGCAAAGATGTTGTCATTCTGCTCGATAGCATCACGCGTCTGGCGCGCGCCTATAATACCGTGGTGCCTCCGAGCGGCAAGATTTTATCCGGCGGTGTCGACTCAAATGCCCTACATAAACCCAAGAAATTCTTCGGCGCCGCCCGCAACATTGAGGACGGTGGTAGTCTAACGATTATGGCGACCGCGCTCATCGATACCGGGAGCCGGATGGATGAGGTTATTTTTGAGGAATTCAAAGGGACCGGCAACATGGAAGTCCACCTTGATCGCCGCTTAATGGACAAAAGAGTTTTTCCTGCCATTGACATCAACAAGTCTGGAACCAGAAAGGAAGAGTTGTTGATTTCCAAAGAAGACCTCAATCGAATCTGGATTTTGCGCAAAGTTCTATCCCAACTGAGTGTTGTCGATGCGATGGAATTTCTATTAGATAAAATGCATGGTACCAAAGACAATAAAGAATTTTTTGAATCCATGAACCAGTAGCATCTGCCTCATTACTTTCCTTGCGTCTTCGGCCGTTCTTTGCTAGAAAAACGCAAGGTTACCATTGTCAATCACCAGTGTTTCCAGCCTTCGGTGACCGGTCCGGACGGATGCCGAAGGCGTTTTCTTATTAACTCACACCCTTTTTGATCTTCTTCGTGGTGCCCGGGAGGGAACGAGGAGGAGTCGAGAGAAGGGGAGGCAAAACCAAAAGGAGAGTCAGGTATATGACCGAGATCTCAATGAAGCAACTTCTGGAGGCGGGTGTTCATTTCGGACATCAAACCAGCCGCTGGAATCCGAAAATGAAGCCGTACATTTTCGGAGCGCGAAACGGAATCCATATCATCGATTTGCAACAAACCGTTACCATGTTTAAAGAGGTCGAGGCTGTCGTCCGCGATATTGCGGCTTCGGGTGGAAGCATTCTTTTTATCGGGACGAAAAAACAAGCGCAAGATTCTGTTAGGGAAGAGGCGGAGCGATGCGCTATGTTTCATGTTCATAACCGCTGGTTAGGCGGCACTCTCACGAATTTCTCTACCATTCGCCAGAGTATCGATCGATTGCGAAAACTCGAAGAAATGGAAAATGACCCTAAGATTGTCGACGCCTTGACTAAAAAGGAAATGTTGGGCTTGAAGCGGGAGAAGGAGAAGCTTGAGCAGTCGCTTGGCGGAATTAAGGCGATGCGTAAGCTCCCCGATGCGATTTTCGTGGTCGATCCCAAGCAGGAAGAAATTGCCGTAAAGGAGGCACGAAAGCTTGGTATCCCCGTGATCGCCGTGATCGACACGAACTGCGATCCCGATATGGTAGATCACAAGATCCCGGGAAATGATGATGCGATCAGAGCCATTCGGTTATTTTGTTCATCCATGGCCGATGCAGTGATTGAGGGTAAGGGGCTCTATGATCAATCCTTGACCAAAGACAAGGGAGATGAAGGAGCCACAGCGGTGACAGCGCCAACTGAGATGGAGCCGATAGAGCAGTCGGCTATGGGAGGAGTTTAGTCGATGGAAGTGAGTGCGGCTGCGGTAAAAAATCTCCGTGAAAAAACTGGCGCCGGTATGATGGATTGCAAGAGAGCTTTGGCCGAATCCGGCGGCGATCTGGACAAAGCGGTTGATTATCTGCGTCAGAAGGGCCTTGCAGCGGCGACCAAAAAGGCTTCTCGGACCGCCAGCGATGGGGCGATCGGCGCGTATGTGCATCCCGGCGGGAAAATTGGCGTCCTGGTGGAGCTCAACTGTGAAACTGATTTTGTGGCGCGTACTGCCGAGTTTCAGAATCTTTTAAAAGATATTGCCATGCAGATTGCCGCGGCTAATCCGCGATACATACGACCGGAAGAGGTTCCGAGCGACCATTTGGAGAAGGAAAGGGAGATATATCGCCGGCAAGCTCTAGAATCTGGTAAGCCGGAGAAGGTCGTCGAGAAGATAGTCGACGGAAAGATCGATCGGTTTTATTCGGAAGTTTGTCTTCTTGAGCAATCGTTTATTAAGAACCCCGACCAAAAAGTTGCTGACATTCTCACGGAGGCGATAGCCCGTCTTGGTGAGAACATTCAGGTTAAGCGTTTCTCGCGATACCAATTGGGCGAAGCAGCACCGCAGGAGTAAGGCTCGTCGGAACAAAGGCATGAGCGAGTCGAAACTCAAGTACAAACGCATCATTCTTAAAGTCACCGGTGAAATCTTCGCCGGCGCACAGAAGTTTGGTATCGATGCGCAAACGGTTAAGGCATTTGCGCAAGAGATCAAGGAAGTCAAAGAGATTGGTTGCGAGATGGCATTGGTCATCGGCGGTGGCAATATCTTTCGGGGCGCCGTCGCGAGCGAGATCGGCATGGATCGGGCGAGCGCTGATACCATGGGTATGCTGGCAACCGTTATCAACAGCCTTGCGCTTCAAGACGCGTTGGAGAAATTGGGTGTTTCCACGCGAGTCTTATCAGCAATCGAAATGAGGCAAGTGGCAGAGCCATACATCAGACGTAGAGCAACACGGCACCTGGAAAAAGGTCGCGTGGTTATTTTTGCCGGTGGCACAGGCAATCCTTATTTTACAACCGACACTACGGCAAGCCTGCGAGCAATGGAGATTGGCGCGGAAGTCATATTGAAGGCGACCAAGGTCGAAGGCGTCTATGACGCCGACCCATTTAAATTCGAAGGGGCGACAAAGTTTGAAGAATTGACTTACATCGAGGTTTTAAACCGTGAGCTAAAGGTAATGGATTCGACAGCAATCTCACTTTGCATGGATCATCAGCTTCCCATTGTCGTTTTCAATTTGATGGAAAAGGGGAATATTAAAAGAGTCGTCGCCGGTGAAGCAATCGGCACATTAGTCAGTGCGGGGAAACGATGAACGAGGCTATTTTCACTCAGTTACAAAAAGAGATGGAAGGGTCTGTTGCGGCTCTGCGCAAAGAATTGGGTAGAGTTCGGACGGGGAGAGCATCAACGGCTCTATTGGAAGGCGTTCTCGTGGATTATTACGGTGCTACTACTCCTTTGAATCAATTGGCTACCTTAAGCGCCCCAGAGCCAAGGTTGTTAGTGATTCAGCCTTTTGACAGAAACGCGCTCGGTGAAATTGAAAAGGCGATTCTCAAGAGCGACTTGGGCTTGACTCCCGCAAACGACGGCAAGATCATCCGAGTCCCCATACCACAACTGACTGAGGAACGCCGTAAGGATTTGGTAAAGCACGTTAAGAAAACCGGCGAAGAGTTTCGCGTTTCGATGCGTAATCATCGGCGCTTGGCCATCGAGCATCTAAAAGAGTCGGAAAAAAAGAAAGAGATTACCGCCGATGAAGTCAAACACGGTCAGGATCGGGTTCAAAAAATCACCGATGATTACATCGCCCGAGTTGATAAGGTTTTGAAAACTAAAGAGGAGGAGATCATGGAGGTCTAGGGGCCGGAGATCTCCGCTGAATAGCCAACCTCAGATGCGCCGCGTTCCGCTCGAATTCGGGGCGCCAATTGTCTCAACACGTCACGTACCCGCACGGCTCAACAATGGATTCTAAGGACCTGGACAGAAGTCGGCTGCCACACCATGTAGCAATCATCATGGATGGGAACGGGCGCTGGGCGACTCTGCAGGGAAAGAGCCGTATCGAAGGGCATCGCCGTGGCAAAACCTCAGTGCGCGTCATTGTAGAAACGACGCGGAAGCTGGGGATCCCTTTTTTGACTCTCTTCGCATTCTCAACGGAAAACTGGCTGCGCCCTCAGGACGAAGTTCACGCACTGATGGGCTTGCTGGAAACCTACCTTATTGCTGAACAGCCCAAAATGATGCGCTATGGCATCAGGCTAAAGGCGATTGGAAACCGGGATCGATTGCCGCTAAACGTTCGCCGAACCCTGGAGGACGTAATAGAGTTAACTCAGCGCAACACTCGAATGACGGTAGTTTTGGCCCTGAGTTATAGCGGCCGAGATGAGATCGTGCGAATGGTCAATAAAATTAGGCGCAGAGTTCTCGCCGGCGAGTTTCAATCGAGCGATGTCGAGGAGGAAATCGTCTCCGCTCATATGGACACGCCCGATATACCCGATCCGGATCTATTGATACGGACCAGCGGTGAAATGCGAATCAGTAACTTTTACTTATGGCAGATTGCCTATACTGAACTCTATGTCACTCCGACTCTTTGGCCCGACTTCCGCGAACAAGAATACTTCCAAGCTCTGCAAGAGTATCAACGCCGTCGCAGGCGGTTCGGCAGAACTGATGAGCAGATTACCGAACCGGCGCGTCTAAGAGTGGGGAGTAGTGGACGCGAATCTTAAGGCAAGGCTGTTTACCGGACTTGTCGGAATACCGCTTTTAATTGTTCTCATCGGTTGGGGTGATGCCCGGTTATTTCACGGCTTTGTTTTCTTGGTTACGCTTGGAGCATTGCGTGAATATTTCGCGATGGGTTTTCCGGGCGGCCCTAGAGATCAAATAATCGGCATCGCTTTTGGACTTGCGGTTTCTTCCGTAGTGTTTTTTCCGCAGCTGACACCTGGAGAGTTGATTCTGGCCCCATTGCTTGTCCTAATGTTCTCGATTTACATTTTTATGCACGTGCAACTCGAGGAGCGATTGGCACGACTTGCGTGCACCCTTTTGGGATCACTGTACCTGGGCTATCTTTTGCCACATTGGAGTTCACTGTTTCGACTGCCACATGGAAGAGCTTGGGTGTTCTTTGTCCTGGTGGTGATTATGGCAGGCGATATCTGGGCCTACTTCGTTGGCCGTCGCTTCGGAACTAAAAAATTGGCGCCCGAAATCAGTCCCGGGAAAACGGTGGAGGGAGCTGTCGGATACGTCCTCGGTAGTGTTTTGGCCGGTTCCTTGGTGGGAATTTTCCTCGACATCGGATTAAGCTGGATCGAGCTTGCGATCGTCTCGGGGCTGCTTAGTGTATTGGGCCAACTGGGCGACTTGTTTGAGTCGTGGATCAAGCGCGTTTTTGCGGTGAAGGATTCAGGCAGGCTTCTTCCGGGTCACGGCGGTTTGCTGGATCGGCTCGATAGTCTCATCTTCCCGGCTGTTTTTACGACCACGTATTTGAAGGTCTTTCACCCATGAGATCAATCGCTTTACTCGGTTCAACAGGCTCAATCGGAGTAAGCACTTTGGATCTGGTGCGCCGATTTCCGGACCGATTTAGAATTTTTGGCATGGTTGCTGGCGAGAATTTAAAGCTCCTTGCGGCGCAGATTAAGGAATTCGCGCCGCAATGTGTCGCCATCAAAAATGAGAGCGACGTGCCGCGCCTGCGTAAGTTGCTGGGTAAGAAATCCATCGAGATTGGCTGGGGCGTCAAAGGCGCTACCGATGTCTCGACAGCTAACGAGGTGGATGTCGTGCTCGCGGCGATTGTCGGGGCCGCCGGACTTGTACCAACGCTTGAAGCCACTCGCGCCGGCAAAGAGGTCGCGCTTGCAAATAAAGAGGCGCTGGTGATGGCCGGAGAGATACTGGTTAATGAAGCAAAAAAATCAAAGTCTCGGCTCTTTCCCGTCGACAGTGAGCACAGCGCCATTTTTCAGTGTCTTGAAGGAAATCAGCGCGACGAAGTTGACAAACTAATTCTCACTGCCTCGGGTGGGCCGTTCCTAAAAACACCGCTCAGCCGGTTGGGTAGTGTGACAATTTCCCAGGCGTTGAAACATCCGAATTGGAAGATGGGTCGAAAAATCACCATTGATTCGGCGACGATGATGAACAAGGGGCTGGAGGTCGTTGAAGCCCACTGGGAGTTCAATATGCACCCCTCACGGATCGATGTGGTGATCCATCCGCAGAGTGTCGTGCACTCCATGGTCCGTTATCAAGACGGCACGATCATAGCACAAATGGGAATACCGGATATGCGTATTCCCATCGCATACGCGCTGGCGTATCCGCACAGACTCGATGGCGGTTGGAAGCCTCTGGAATTGACGGATCATGGAGAGTTAAACTTTTTACCAGTGGAGAAAAAGCGTTACCCTGCGCTTGGATTGGCCTATGATGCTTTAAAACAAGGCGGCACCATGCCGGCAGTTCTAAACGCCGCCAATGAAATCGCGGTCGACGCGTTTTTGGCCGGCAAGATCGGCTTTCGTGAGATTCATCGAACCATCGAGAGAACCATGTGCGGCCATTCATTACAACCCGCGCGAAACGTGGAAGATGTCTTAGAAGTCGATCGCTGGGCGAGAGAACGGGCAGCGTCGCTGGTTCACTGATGACTTAAGGAGATAATATGGAAAATCTGCTCTATTCGATCCTAGCGGCGGTGGTCGGGCTTGGCGTGCTCATCGTCTTTCACGAGTTCGGACATTTTCTTTTTGCTAAGCTCTCAGGCGTCGGAGTTCTGACGTTTTCGGTTGGATTTGGACCCAAGCTGTGGGTGAAAAAGAAGGGTGAAACTGAATATGCTCTGAGCGCGTTTCCTTTGGGCGGCTATGTCAAAATGGTTGGCGAAGACCCGGAAGAAGAAGTCAAGGCGGTCGATCTCGAACGTTCCTTTGCTCATAAATCGCTTCTCAAACGCACCGCAATCGTCGCCGCCGGCCCAGGATTCAACCTGTTACTCGCGGTGTTTCTGTTGATGGTGGTTTTTCTTTTTTATGGAGTGCCGGTCCTATCAAATCTAGTTGGAGCGGTTGAACCGGATTCACCCGCCGCGCAGGCGGGAATCCAAAAAGGTGATCGCATTGTCGCCGTTGATGGGCAGGCAGTCACAGCCTGGGATGATCTTTCCAGCGCGATTAAGCAAAGCGGTGGACAGCCCTTAGCTTTGCGCGTTCAGAGAAGCGGCGAGGAAATGGCTATGACGGTTCAGCCGAGGAAAAGGGAAGTAAAGAATATTTTCGGTGAATTAAAAGAAGATTGGATGATCGGTATCGGCAGTCAAGTTTCGATCGAAAAGGGCGACCCCGGTTTGGCGGTCAGCAAAGCCTTCATACAAACATACGAATATTCCAAGCTTACTTTAATCGGACTCTATAAGATGATTACGCGAGAAGTTTCGCCGCGTAACTTAGGGGGGCCGATCTTGATTGCCCAAATGGCTGGGCAGCAGGCTCAAGAGGGCATCGGAAGTTTTTTGGCGTTTCTCGCGGTCTTGAGCATCAATCTCGGTGTCCTCAATCTGTTACCGGTCCCGGTGCTCGACGGCGGTCATCTTTTCTTCTTTGCCGTTGAGGCGATCATCGGTCGGCCGGTTTCTTTGAAGTATCGCGAAAAGGCGCAGCAAGTCGGCATCTTTTTGCTTCTACTGCTCATGATCTTTGCCTTCGCCAATGATATTTTCCGATTGTTCGAAAAGCCGGTTGGCGGATGAGAATTCTTGGTCTCGATACGTCAATTTCGGTTGCGAGTGTTGCGATCAGTGAAGATGGCCGGCTAGTTGCGGAGGACTTCTACCCACGGAGAGGAATCGCCGAGGGATCCGGGGCCAAGTCCAATCATGCAGAGATCATCGTGCCGCTTGTCGATTCGGTGCTGCGGCGCGCAGGAAGCGAATTGAGTGCCGTAGCCGGCATCGCCGTTTCGATCGGGCCAGGCTCGTTCACGGGAGTTCGAATTGGCTTAAGCACGGTTAAAGGACTTGCGTACGGAACCGGTGTGCCGGCGGTTGGAATTTCAACACTGCAAGCCATCGCCGCGCGTGTAGCCGCTTTCGAGGGAAGGGTGTGTCCCATTCTGGATGCCCGTAAGGGTGAGGTTTACACCGCGCTATTTCGTAAACACGGAAAACAACTTGAGCGTTTAACGCAAGATGCGTTGATGCCGTTCCTGAGTTTTCTTGAAGAACTTCGCGGTCTGGGAAAACCGGCGCCATGTTTATTCATCGGCGATGGAGTGACTACTTATCGTCCTATTCTGGAACGAGTCCCGGATTTACAAATTTACATTGCTGATGAACAGCCGATGTCATCGCTGGCAGCGTCCATTGCGCTTTTAAGCGAGCGCCAATTTACCGATCACCGGGCAGTTCGGTTGGAAGATTTAACGCCGGTTT